>JASEFK010000005.1:140329-254383 GCA_030019255.1 Actinomycetota bacterium | reverse complement strand
TGATTGCTCTCCATAATGTCTATGGATTTGGTGACACAATTTCGTATACGCTACCGGATACCCAGCACCGGGCCGGCGGGATAAGGCAGCAGAGCGGGTCACCATACCAGATCGGGGGAAAGAAGGAATGAGGGGGGAAGAGTATAAATTTCCGGACCTCACGCCATGCCCACCGAGAAAATTGCCTGGACACGCTGAGCGGAAGGATAGGGTGAGGGGTTGAGACAGTCATGAACCGGGAGTCAGGCCATGCAGCGGAGGGGGCGGCGGTGGACTATCTCCGCGAAGCAGCGGTTGCAGGAGGTGCAGGACGATTCCCGCGCCTTTCCCTCCTTGAACTTCTTAACCAGGTTGGGCTCCCGCACCAGGGGCCGGCTGAGGGCCACGAAGTCCGCCTCCCTTTTCTCCACTATCTTCTCCATCTCGGAGAGGCGCCTGAGGCCCCCCACCAGGATGAAGGGCACGTCCCAGATGGCCGCCTTGATCACCCTCGCGTCGGCCAGGTTGTAGGGTCCCTGGAAATCATACTTCCCGACCATGCTGCGGAACTTGAGCCAGGCCACCGGCTTCTGCCAGGCGGGGAGGTCTTTCACCAGCTCCTTCACCGGCACCCCTCCGCGCCAGATGTGCCAGCCGGAATAGGTAGTGCAACCGGAGGCTATCTCCAGGGCGTCGATGCCCAGCTCGGCCATCCACGCCGCGTAGCGGGCGGCAAGCGGGGTGGTGATTCCTTCCCTTGGGGTGTAGTCGTTGGCGGTAAGTTTGACGGTGAGCGCCATCCCGGGGGCAAGGTTCCTCCTGACCTCCTTTATCACCTCCCGCATGATCTGAAAACGCCCTTCGTCCGAACCGCCCCACTGATCCCTCCTGCGGTTGAAGTAAGGGGAGAGGAACTCGTTGAGGAGGTATCCCCCGGAGGCGGCGATGTGCACCCCGTCCGCCCCCGCCTCCGCCGCCCGGCGCGCCGCCTGCCCGAAGGCGTGGATGGCCTCCTCTATCTCCCTTTCCCGCATGGGCCGGGCGAAGTTCAGGTACATGGGGTTGGGCCCGATGAGGGAGGGGGCGAGGGGAGTCCTTCCTATGGCCCCTCGGTTGGTCTGGGCCCCGGCGTGCAGGAGCTGGATGAAGAGCTTCGCGCCGTGCTCGTGCACCGCCTCCGCCAGCCTCCGGAGGCCGGGAACATGGGCGTCGCTGTATATCCCGATGGCCTTTCCCGGCACATTACCCAGGGGGTGGACGATGGCGATGCCGGTGATGATCAGGCCCACCTCCCCCTGCGCCAGGCGGGAGTATCGCTTGACCAGCATGTCCGTGACCCGACCGTCCTCCTCGGCCATGCTCTCGTAGGTGGCGGCGTGGACGAAGCGGTTCCTGATCTCCACGTCCCCTATCCTCGCCGGGGTGAACAGAACTGACAACTTCTCCCTCCTTTCCCATTTTCTGCCTATAGTGGGGCCTGGACAGCTCCACCCGCAGGGATCCTTCCTGTTCCACCATGTACCAGGTGAGGCGGTTGAGCTGGTTGGTCCCCTCGTATATCTGGGTCACCTTGACGTCCCGGTAGCACTTCTCCACCCAGCGCCTCTCCTCGCAATCCTCGGGACCCATGAGTTCCAGGGCCCGCGAGGCGACGCCCATAGCCATGTCCGTGGCGGCGAACTTAGCCAGGGAGGCCAGGGCCAGAAGTCGGGTCATCTCCTCTTCGCTTACCAGCAGGTGTAGCAGGCGCGCCGAGGTGGCCTTGCCCAGGCGGGAATGAAGGAACACCTGGTAAGGCCTGGAAAGCCGGAGCTCCCGGGGCAGGGCGAAGAGGCCCTTCATCATGGGATTGACCAGCAACGTCCCGAAGACCTTGTCCCCGGCCAGGCTGTGATCCAGGATCAGCCCGCGGCATATCTGGATGGAGGCCGCCATGTCGGCAATCTCCATCTGCATCCGCTGGTCGTCTATGGGTTTTTTGCCACCGCGCTTCCGTCGCGCCCAGGAGAGGAGGTGCCTGAGCACGCCCCGGGCTATCCCTGTGGCCACCGCCCCCACCGGTCCCCGCGAGGCGGCCATGATGGCCAGTATCCCCATGGACATGCCGTCCCCCTCGTAGCCGATGACGTTCTCCTCGGGCACGAACACGTTCTCGAAGAGGAGCTCGGCGGCGTGGCAGGCCCTCTGCCCCATCTTGCGCTCCACGCGCGGGACCGATAACCCCTCCATGTCCCGGCTCACTAAAAAGACTGTCCAGGTTTCCAGGGGACGGCTGCGGTCCGTAGCCGCGCACACGGTGAGGTACTTAGCCTCCTTCCCCCCGGAGATGAAGCACTTGCGGCCGTTCAGAAGGTAACCCCCCTTCACCCGGCGCGCCTCCATGCCTATCCTGGCCGTGGCCAGGAAGTGGGGCTCCTCCACGTCGGTGCCGGCCGAGGGCTCGGTGATGGCGTAGGCCATGAGCACCGGCTGCCCCTTCTTCTCCCCTCCACCAGTTCGTGTAGCACGGTATCCCAGTGGGGCATCCCCCCGGGGGTGAGGAGGGGACTGGCCCCCAGGCCCGTGGCGGCGATCATGTTCCCGATGCCGGCGCACGCGGAGCAGATCTCCTCCACGCCCAGCGAGGCGGCGGTGAGCATGTATTTCCCGGCCAGGCCCCCGAGCACCTTGGGGACCACCAGGCTGAAGAGGCGGTACCTGCCCGCCGTCCTCGCCAGTTCCCAGTCGAAATACTCAGGATCCCGCTCCATCAGGGCGTCCAGCTCCAGGGCTCTCGGCTCCGCGTGCAGGCGGGCGAACTCGGCGCAGCTCTCCGCGATACGCAGGACCTCGCCCACCCCGCGGGGATCGAGGTCGTGCAGCGCTTCCAGCACGGGTGTCTCCCTTAAAAGTCGCTCGCCGTAGGTGGTAAGTTTTTCCTTTTTCATGGCCACTCCCGGAAAATATTCCTGGCTGCGAAAAAACTTCTTCCTCCGCCTCACGGGAAATGGGGAACCCTTTGTGGCTGCCATCCGCGGCGACCGTCACCGGAACAGGTACCGTTTCCCCAGGGCTCCATCCAGCGCCGGAAGCGGATGGAAAACCCTTTGTGACGGCGCGTTTCAGGATGCGACTATGACGTGAACGTTGCAGCGTTGATTACCTCGGTCTTCCCTCCCCCGTTTAAATATCCTTGCCCTTTTCGGGTATGTCAAGCCCATCGTTTTTCAACCTTGAAGCGCCTGTTTGAGCGATACAGCATCCAAGCGCGGTGCCGTGGAATGGAGACGAACATCGGGGGATCGCCCTTTTTCCTCCTTTTTCTCTTCTCGCCGGGATGAAGGTAGTGTCTCAACTTTTCAGCCCTAAATCGATCTCTGAACGATGCGGCGGCGGCATGGGGGTTCCGTCTTTCCGCGTCGACCTGCGTTCAGCGGACCATACGATGATTGCCCAAGCTTCACCTTAATCCGCTTTGGCGACAAGCCCAACGGCCGGGAGAGGTCGCCCCCGGTATGCATCGCGAACGGTTTGACAACCGGCTTTATCGGATCGGCAAGGCTTCAGGTTCAAGGACGAGAGAGGATGTAAACGGTTACCGGATTTGTCGCGCCTTCGGACGGGACCAGCGGGAAACCTCGAATTCGACCAGCCTCGCGCTATCCTGCCTGGAGGTCCCCGGGCGGCGTAGTCAGAACCTTAACCTCGCCCCCTAACGATGGAGAACGGTGAGACGCAAGGGGATCGCGTCTCAATCCCGGTGGCGGGAAAGGAACTCCAGAGCACGCTGCATGGTCATCCGGGCGCCGCGCGTGAACCAGAAGTTGAGGTAACCGTGCTGGGTGTAGGGATAGTCCTTCCTGTCAAGTATTACCAGCTCGTGCTCCACTCCCTCCTCCTCCAGGCGCTTGACGAACTCCATGGTCTGGGAGTGCAGGGGGTCGATCTCGCTGGTGGAGAGGAAGGAGGGCGGGAAGGCGGGTGTCACGTAGCGGACCGGCGAGGCCAGCTCGGCCGCGCGGCGGAACTCCTCGGGGTCCCGTCCCAGGAAGCCGGTGATGAACAGCTTGCTGAAGGGGAACCTGGAGTCGCCCACGGTGACCAGGTTGTAGACGCCGTAGAAGAGCAGGAGCCCCTTTATGTTCTCCAGGGGAACCGCAGGAGCGGTCCCCAGTGCCTCCGCCAGTTGGGGATGGATGACCTCGGCGGCGTAGGTGGCCGCGTGGTAGGCGCCCGCCGAGTCGCCAGCCAGAAAGACCCGCGTGGGATCGCCCCCGTAGGACTCCGAGTTGCGGTAAGCCCAGTCCACAGCCGCGGCGGCGTCCTGCAGCTGTTCCCGGTACCTCCAGCGTGGCGCCATGCGGTAGTTGGCGTTGAAGACCAGGAAGCCCCGGGAGGCGAACACCTTGCAGATGCGGTCGTAAGTCCTTTTGTCCCCCAGGTGGTTGGCTCCACCGTGGATATAGACCAGGACCGGGAAGGGGGGCTCCCCCAGGGGGCGGATGATATCCAGTACCTGCAAGCGGTTGCCTCCCGGCACGTAGGGTACGTTCCGCGTCACGCCGGCCACGGGCGGGGCCTTGCGGTTCAACACCAAGGCGCGGACCACCCTCTCGCCCACCGCCCAGTTTACCTTGAGGAAATAGGCGAACGGGAGATTATAAGGTAATTTTTCCATCTCCAGTCATTCCTCGCCTTTCATTACTGCATGGATGAACCGGGTGAGGACCAGGTCATGGGCCTTGAGGCTACCGTTTCTTACAACCGATTCCCGCCCGCCCCAACGCCCTAGCCGACTCGCATCCCACCGATTCTTCCCACGCCGGTTCTTCTCTGTGATTTCCGGGTCCGGCCGGTTCTTTCCCGTGGTTTCCGGTCCCGGCGGCATCATTCGCATCTCAGGAACTCGAGACATGCCCTCCGGTTTCACGCCCTATATTACCACCCGGTAGCCTGGGGCACCAGGCAAACGCGAAAATGCTTATAGGTAACGTAAAGGGGATTATTACCATTCAAGGCTTAAACCTGTTTATGCCTTGAAGGTACCACGGCGCAAGACTTGGTCCTGTTTACGGGCTCCTCGCTATTTACTATAGATGTGACCCCAAATCCATCTACATCCCCAGGAACTTCAACACTTCGTCCTTGAACTCGGTTCTCTTGGTCTGGAAAAAGGACTCCTCCCGGAGTAGCTGGGTGTACTCCTCCTGCAATCCCCGTGTGATCCGGTCCCATATCGCCCAGTAGTCGTGCTTCAGATAAATGGTCTCCACCCCCAAGGCTCCGATCCTTCCCTTCACCAATAGCTCCGGCTCCAGGATTTCGATGACGTCGTTGATCATGGACTGCATGATCATGGTGTCCAGCTTGATGAAGCAGGTGTCCGCAGCGATCTGGGAGAACTGCTCGAAACGCTGGCGGAGTTTCCTGCGTGCCCGCTCGGTCAGAGCCTCGATCTCCGCCTCCGACCTCCTGAAGGCCTCGTCTATATCCTCTCTTGTGATAATGCGTTCCTTGGCGAAGCAGTCCTCGAGGACGGTCTGCAAAACAATAGGGTTTTCCCGGTAGCGCACCACCAGGTCCAAAATCACCTCGGCGGGCCAGAAACTGAGCCTGATCCCTTCGGCCAGCCGCCTGAACTTGGGGGCCAGCTCCTCCACTCGGGGGTCGAAGGAGGGGGCCACCACCAGGCAGTACTTGACGTAGTCCCGGTAAGTGCCCACCAGCTTGTTTTTAACCATCTCGATGCAGTAGGAGCGCAGGCGCACCAGGTAGTCCTCGTCCCTGAGCACGTGGCTGTAGACGCCCCCCGCCGCTGTCTTGCATTCGGCCACCGCGATGTAGGGCGGGGTGGCCCGGCCGGCGATGAGAATGAGATCCCACCCCTGGGTCTTGCGCCGGCGGATGTTGTCGAAGTCCAGGAGCTGAAAGGCCATGTCGGTCATCATCTCGAAGACGTTTTCCGCCGTGTCGTGGTACTTGCTGCGGGCAAGCGACTGGTTCTGGCGGGATATCTCCAGGTAGTCCTCCTGAAGCATACGGAGATCGTCCTCGATGGTCCGCCCGGAGACCTGCAGGGGGATCTCCTCTTCCCTCCGGCGCAGCTCCACCAAGGAGAGGAGCTCCTCGAGCACCCGCCCCTCGATGAGGTTTATCCTGGTCCGTTCGGGGTCGAGGAAGCCCTTGAGGACCAGCTCAGCCACCAGGGCGGGATAATGCTTGCAGTAAGGGTAGCGTCCCTTCCGCACCTGGTAGAGGAAGTCCTGGCACTTCTCGTCACAGATGTAGCTAAAGTTATCCGAGCCCAGGTTGTTTACCGTCACCGAGTAGCCGCCCACCGATCCTTTGGCCAGCTCCTCGTCAACGTACTTGATCTCCACTTGCTTGGTTAAGAAGTAATCTCCGGCATCCCGCACCTTACACAGGAGCTTGTCCTCCAGCAGGCAGCACACCATTTCTCTGAGCTCCTCCTCCGGCAGGGAGAGGTTCTCGCAGGCGAACTTCGCCAATGCGTCATGCTTCAGGCCAGAGAAACCCTTAAGACCATGCTCCTTGCAGAGTTCCTTAATCTCCTTGGAGGAGAGCTGTTTCATCATCTCCAGAAGGTCGGCTTTGTCCATGATGATTTCTATTGCTTCTCAGGACCATGTCTGGGAGGAAAACCCCGTTATCCCTGTATTCTTGCGATGAACCCCATTTTCTTCCGTTGGGAGAACCTTCCAAGGTTTTTAATCCGATATTTCCCAAATACTTTACTGATGCCATTATTTTACCATCCTGCGGATAATCTGACACACCGCTAATGCTGCCCTGTGCATATTTCAGCAATACAAGACCGGAATCCCACTGTTTGATATGGTAAATGCGGGGTAAAGGAACTGGGGCTCATACCGGCCGGAAGGTGCCCATCTCTTCCATGCGGTCCATGAGCTCCAGGAAGAGGCGGTCCCTCTTGGCGAGTATTTCCATCTCGTCCCGCCCGGCGTAGTCGTATATCCCCGCCGAGGTCTTCACCCCCAGTCGTCCCTTATCCACCAGGTCCTGGATGAAGGGAACGTTCAGCCCGTAGCTCCTGGCGATGTCCGCCACCAGGTCCAGCCCGGTGAAGTCCAGGGACTGCACCACGCCGATGACCGGCATGCGGATGCCGATGCTGTACTTGACTGCCTGGTCGATGTCCTCGGGGTCCACCAATCCGCTTCCCAGGAGTTCGAAGACTGCCAGTCCCATCATGTTCTGGATCTTGTTGACGATAAAGGCGCGGGTGAAGCCCCTCAGGGCAATGGGAACCTTGCCCAGGTCCCGGAGAAAGTCCATGACCAGGGACACCGTCCGGGGATCGGTAGCCGGACCCGGGACCACCTCCACCAGGGGGATGACATGGGGAGGGTTGAACCAATGAGTGATGAGGAGCCTGGCAGGGTTTTCTACCTCCACGAACTCGAAGATATTCAACCCCGAGGTGTTGCTGGTGAGAACCGCGTCTGAAGGGCAGCACTTGTCCAGCCTGGTGAAGACCTCCTTTTTCACCTCCGGAACCTCAGTTACGGCCTCGATCACCAGGTCGCAATCCCGCGCGGCTTCCTCGAGGTCGGTGAAGGGGTGCACCCGTTCCAGGACGGTGTCCTTGTCGTGGGGATCCACCCTTCCCGCTTCCCCCAGAACCTGGAAGGCGCGATCCATCAGCTTCAAGGCGTGGGAGAGCTTTTCCCGGTCCACGTCCACCAGGGAGACTTCCTTTCCCCCGCAGGCCAGCACCAGGGCGATGGAATGCCCCATTACCCCCGCGCCCACCACCATCACTTTCCTGATCTCTTCAGGCTGCATGAGATCACCTCCGGTCTCCTCGGATTTCAGCTCCGCATCACCTTGATCGATCATGCCGCATACCCAGCCGTACTCGTATGTATTTCGGGAAAAGAGGTGCGGCAGGATATCGCGTGTTAACGAGGCCAGGCAATAACCGTTTTTCCTGGAAGATCCGGCAATTCCGCAAAGGACGCCATGTTCGCGTCCTCTTCCGCAATAGTGCAGTGGTGAACGGTCCGGTATCTCCCGAATGCCTCTTTCGCTGTACATGTTCAGCGCTCCCTTGAAAAGACGCGCAACGCCCGCGGCATCCCGGCTGATTCAACAGCCCAATTTCGAAAACATCTCAGTATTTTTTCGCGCCTTCCTGATGCCCCGCTCGGTGACCAGATCCACCAGCCAGGGGAAAAAGCGTTTCAGCCGGTAAATCATCTTGGCCGAGCCGGGGCCGATGATGAACTCCCCTTTGCGCATTCCCCGGATGAGGGCCTCGGCCACCTCCTCGGGCTGCATGAGACCCCCGCCCTCGCTGATGGCCCTGGTCTCCGGCGGCTTGGTAAGGTTTTCCACGGCAAAGCCGGGAGTGTCCGTGTCCGGCGGGCAGAGGACGGAAACCCCGATGCCGTAACGCCTGGCTTCGCTTCTCAGCGCCTCGCTGAAGCCCACCACGGCGAACTTGGAGGCGGCATAGTCCGTGTACCCGAAGATGCCCATGAAGCCGAGGACGGAGGAGGTGTTGACGATGTAGCCTCCCCTCTCCTTCATGTGGGGAAAGAGGGCGGAGACGGTGTTCCAGGCCCCGTAGGCGTGCACCTTCATGGTCTCGTCGAACTGCTGGTAGGTGATGTTCTCGAAATAGTTGGGATAGGCGCGGCCGGCGCAGTTGATGAGGATGTCCGGGGCGCCGTATTCTCTCACCGCCTCCTCCATGACCCGTATGACCTGGTCGTGGTCGGTGACATCCAGCTGTCTCCAGGCCAACCGCTGGCCTTCCCGCCTCCTTTCCTTCTCCATCTCCGCCACGGCCGACTCCAGGCGCTCCCTGCCCCGGGCGAAGATCACGACATCGGCTCCTTCCCGAGCCAGGAGGCGTGCCGCGGCCAGCCCGATACCGCTGGAGCCCCCGGTAATGAACACCAGCCTGCCGTCAAAGCCCTCTACCCTTATCCTTCCCGCCACACCCATCACCCCCAACAAAATCTCGGGGTCGGTCCCTTTCCCTTTCCAGCTCCTGGCACGATGAGCGGAAAAGTTTGTGGTCACGCCGTCACCAAAAACTCTAAGAGTTATTCTCTTTTCCTACAACTTATCCCCGTGGCCGACCGGGTCGGTCGCAGCGAGTCCTCCTCCCTTCGGCTTCTCCTTCATAGTGGCGTTTCGCGGAGGCGAGCGAGACCGTTGCCCGGCGACCTTCATCCCCCATATACCCCCAGGGGTATCAAAATTCAAGACCTGACCCCTTTATTCGAAGGAGCAGATTTCGCCGGGGGAGCAGGGTTCGCTCTCCAGCTCCAGGGTTGAGTGGACCACATGGTAACGGTTGAGGAGCATCTCCTTGATGCGGGAGGCGATCTCCTGGGCTTCGCTCACCGGAACGTCCTCCACCACCACGTGGGCGGAGAGGGAGTACTGGCGCGAACCTATCTCCCAGATATGGAGGTCGTGCACGTCACGTACCCCGGGGTGCTCCCGAATATCCTCGAGTATCTCCATGTAGTCCACTCCCGCGGGAACCGACTCCATGAGGATATGGGTGGATTCCCTGAGAATCTGGAAGGCGCTCACCAGGATGAGCAGGCCGATGACCATGGTCACCAGGGGATCGGCATAGGTCCACCCGGTGGCCATGATCACCGCGCCCGAGACCACCACCCCCAGGGAGACCAGGGCGTCGGTGAACAGGTGCAGGAAGGCGCTGCGGACATTGAGGTCCTCCCTTCCCCGCAGGAGGAGCAGGGCCACTCCCCCATTGATCACAAAGCCGGCGGCGGCCACCAGCACCATGCCCCCGCCTGCCACCTCCACCGGGTGCGCCAGCCGCCTCAGGGCCTCGTAAAAGAGGTAGAAGCAGACGAGGGTGATGCCCAGCGAATTGATGAATGCGGCCAGGATTCCCATGCGGTGATAGCCGTAGGTCTTCCTCGAGGTCGGCGGACGGGTGGCCATGCGCACGGCGACCAGGGAGAGGATGAGGGCGAAGGAATCGGAAAAGTTGTGGGCCGCGTCGCCCAGGAGGGCCAGGCTTCCCAGGAGGACCCCGAAGACCGCCTCCAGGACGAGGAAGGCGGTGTTCAGGACCAGGCCCAGGGTGAGCCTCTTTCCGGCCGCGAAATCGCCCTCTTCTCCCGCATGCACATGGCCCATGCTCATGCCCCAGTGTCTTTTCTGCCCAGCACGACCTCCACCGGCAGGCCGCAGATGGAAAGGAGCTCCGTCGCCTCCACCCGGAAGCCGGCCTCGGCCACGTACTGCGAAGCCCTGATGGGCCGACAGTCTACGAAACGGGGAAGCCTGCGGTGTAACCAGAGGTAGAGGCGCATCATGGGGCCGCGTTCCCGGCTGTCGTACATGGAAGCCAGGCACAGCCGTCCTCTCTCCTTGAGGACCCTGAAACATTCGCCGAGCACCGTAGGGATCTCCGGTTCCGGGAACAACTCCAGGGTGAAGCTCATGAACACAGCGTCGAAAAACCCCGCCTCGAAAGGCATCTTCGCTGCGTCTCCCTTAACCAGTTCCACCCGCCGTTCCAGCCCCCGGCGGCGTACCCTCCTGCGGGTCACCCTGACCATGCCCTCGGAAATGTCCAGGCCGTATACCTTCCCGCCGTCCCCTACCCTCTCTGCCAGCTCCACAAGGACATGTCCGGCCCCAAAGCCGACCTCAAGGATGCGCTCTCCCGCGGTGGGGATGAGATACCTGTCCACCGCCTCCCGCACGAACCTCCTCTCGCTGGAAGAGGACAGGAGCTCGTAGAAATGGCTCAACAGATCGTAGCTGCGACGTGTCTCCTCCTTGGAAGCACTGGTTTCCATGCGCGGCACTCACCTTGGTCTCATGTTCAGGTTCTTCCGGGCCCATCCCTCCGCTGGACCCCGCGGTTCCCGGGGGCCGGGCCGCCATTCCCGCTCGCCGGAGCAACCTCAGGAAAGCGGGCACAACCTTTTTCTTTCCCGCCGAGCATCCCTCTCTTGAGATTCTTGTATGCACTCGCACATGGCCCGAAAGCGAAACTTCGTCTTTTCCACCGAGCATCCCTCTGCAGGCTTTTTCGCCGGTCGAGCGGCCGGACCCCGGCTTGCCTTTATTATACGGTGCGGGATTTCAAGGCGCGGTGAGGTCAGGAATCCGGGAGGGCCAGCAACGCCTCGTACCCCGCCAGTTCCAGGCGGCCGGCGGGCCGGAGCGGTTCTCCCTCCTCCCGGTGGGTGGATAGGAGCGCCCTCCAGGCGGTCCCGCGCGAGGATACCTCCCCGGGCACCCGAAAGGCGAGGGAACGGGAAGAGAAGTTGAGGAACACGGCGACCGCTCGATCCCCGCGTTCGCGCAGGTAGGCGAAAACCGTTCCGGGAACGTTGCGGATGGGAATAAAACCGCCGGCGGTGAGGGCAAGATTCTCGCGGCGGAGCCGGATCAGCCGGCGGTACCAGTTGAGGAGGGAAGCGGGGTCCCCATCCTGGGATTCCACGTTTTTCCATTTGAAAGAGGGGTGGAGGGGAAGCCAGGGTTCCCCGTCCGTAAAGCCCGCGTTCCTGCTCCCGCTCCAATGCATGGGTGTGCGCGCCCCGTCCCTACCCACGGGAAGGGGCCAGAACTTCTTCCCAATGGGATCCCTGATATACGGGCGGGGGATGCGGCTCTGAGGCATGCCTATCTCCTCGCCGTAATAAAGGATGGGGGTACCGCGCAGAGTGAGGAGCATGGCCGCGGCCACCCTGGCCCGCGCCTCGGCGTCTCCCCCTCTTCCCAGCCTGGTGTAGTGCCGCACCAGGTCATGGTTGGATAGGTAATAGCAGGGCCAGGCACCGGGCGGGACATGCCGCTCCAGCCAGAGAACGGAGTCCTGGAAACCTCCCGCCCTCCACCTCCTCATGGCGAAGTCCAGGTAGAAGGACAGGTGCAGGGCATCCGAGCCATCCCCTAGTAGGGCCACCGCGTCTTCCGGTCGGTCGGTATACACCTCCCCCATCATCATGCGTTCGGGATAGCCGTCAAGCATGCGCCTCAGCTCCCGCACCACCTCCAGGCTCTCCGGCCGGGAGCGGTCGTAGAGGTGCACCTGCCAGTCATAGGGGCGCAGGCCGAGCTTGCGGGGATTGTCGCGCAGGAGCTCGTCCTCGAAGAGGAAGTTGATGAGGTCCAGGCGGAAACCGTCCACCCCGCGGTCCAGCCAGTAGCGGCATACCCGGAACATCTCCTCCTTCACCTCGGGGTTTCGCCAGTTGAGGTCCGGCTGCTGAGACAGGAAGGCGTGGTAGTAATATTGACCCGTCCTTTCGTCCCATTCCCAGGCGCTGCCCTCCACCACCGCCCGCCAGCGGTTGGGCGGCTTTCCCGGCGCCCGCCCGTCACGCCATATGTACCAGTCCCGCTTCGGGTTGTCCCTGGAGGAACGAGATTCCACGAACCAGGGATGCTCCTCCGAGGTGTGGTTGAGCACCATGTCCAGGATGACCTTAATCCCACGGCGGTGGCATTGCTCCAGGAGTTCCCGGAAGAGATCCAGGTCACCCAAGCGGGGATGGATGGTGTAATAATCCCGCACGTCGTAACCGAAATCCGCCCAGGGAGAGTCGAAAATGGGGGTAAGCCACACCGCATCCACTCCCAGCGAACGCAGAGTACCGTCGTTGAGATAATCCAGCTTCTCCAGGAGCCCCCGGAGGTCTCCGTATCCGTCGCCGTCGGAGTCCCTGAAGCTGGGGACTGCCACCTGGTAGATGACCGCCCTTTTCCACCAGGGAATGTCTTCCATGCTTACCCTCCGCCTCCCTGACCGGTCGCGAGCTTCATCAGAAATGATATCATTCCTGATGAAGGGTGGAAAAAGAAGCCATGATGGGGAAGGATGGGATTCCGATTTCATCCCTTTCTCGTCGCGGACGGAAAAGAAGGGCGGGAGGCGGCAGGGGGGTGCGGGTCGAAGGGGGCGGGAAGAGGTTGTTGCCCCCTTTCCATACTTTTATGAAAGTAGGGCAGGACGCGGGAAGGAGGTGCGAGTTGAAAAGGTTTGAGGGCATTTTCACGGTGATGCTCACCGCCTTCGACGATCATGGGGAGATCGACTTCCGCGCCATGCGCCACATGACCGAATACCTGGTGAAGTCCGGGGTGCACGGGCTGGTGGTCCTGGGAAGCAACGGGGAATGCCCCTACATTGACCACCGCAATAGAAAGAACGCCGTGGACGCGGTGGTAGAGGCCTGCGCGGGCCGCGTGCCGGTCATCGTGGGCATAAACTCCAGGGGAGTGGATCCGGCGCTGGACATGGCACGGTACGCCGAGGGCTCGGGAGCGGACGGGCTCCTGGTGGCCCTGCACCGCTTTTATCCCCTGGACGAGGAGGAGGTGCTCGATTTCTACCGCCGACTGGCCGAGGGCACACGCTTGCCCATCCTCTACTATAATTTCCCAACCCATACCGGACTGGCCCTCTCGCCGCAGTCCATCGCCCGCATCGCCGCCGAGATTCCCTCCGTGGTGGGGGCCAAGGAGACCATCTTCGACGTGGAGGAGGTGGGCGAGCTCGTGAAGGCGGCGGGCGAGGACTTCTGCGTCTTCACCGGCATGTCCTTCAACCTCATGGCCACCATGGAAAGGGGTGCGTGCGGGGCTATATGTCCGCTGCCCAACTTCGTCCCCCGCCTGGTCCTGGACCTCTACGAGGCCTGCCAGAGCGGGGACCACGAAAAGGCGGAGGTCCTTCAGAACGAGGTCTATACTTACGCGCCGCTCCTGGCCTCCTCTCCCACCCCTCATGCCATGCAGAAGGAGGCCCTGCGCTTGATGGGGCATCCCATAAACCCGACGGTCAAGAGCCCCCTCCCCCAGCTGACCCCGGAACAGGCGGCGATGGTGCGCGACTTCCTGGCCTCCAAGGGGATGATCTGAGAGGCGCGGAATGGAGGAAAGGAAGCGATGGCCTTCCCAGTCGCTCACCAGGGAGGGTCCGTGGAGACCTCGCCCGCAAGGTAACACAGTGCAGCGGGGCCTCTGGGGGCAGGTACATAAAACTCATTAACCTTTCTCTTGAATCGGACGAGCCAAAAACGTGGAGGGGAGCCTTTGGGGATGGGGAACTCGAAGTACGGGCGGAGGACAAGCACCGTGTGGGCTTCCAACCCGTGGCCATCCCGGGGGACCGATGAGGACAACCGGCGGCTTTTCCGAAGCCGGGGGTCATATCCGAACGCGGAGGCGGAACCGAGATCATGGAAAAAATCCTGATGCGGGATATATGATTATTTGCAGGTGTTAACGGAGGAAGAGGATAAGGAACAGTGTTAACGCAGAGGAGGCTAAGGGAGCGGGACGAAAGCACGGGCGGATGCGACTTGGAGGTAGGAGACCGTGAGGACCTGGGGAATTTCCTTCGGCGAGAGGGAGCGCATGGAGCTGGAGCGCATCGTCATGGACAACGATCGTGACGCGGCTCTCGCCTTCCTGAAGGAGGTAATATATTCCAAGGTAAAGGAGAGCGAAAAGCCGGGGAGCTGTTTCCACGATACCAGCAAGCCGGTGGAGAAACTTGAACGTCCGGTGGATTTTCATAAGAAGCTCGGCGATTTCCGGTAAGGTGTGGTTCCTCGCCTAAGTCTTACCCCAGGCGCAGAAATAACTGTCCGCCTTGCTGGGCGGATGGATTTACTTCCATATAGACAAGACAAGAATGGGCGAGGTTGTCGCGACTCACTTTCACCGCAAGCGCCACCGGTTTCAACATCGGGAGGGTACAGCGAGGCGACCTCGCTCGAGTGAAATGTCATCGCGAGCACTTTTATTGTCATCGCGATGCTTCTTTCATTGTCATCACGAGCGTAAGCGAAGCGATCTCCTCCGGTCTAACAACGTCATCGCGAGGAGCGGAGCGGCGAAGCGATCTCCTCCGGATTCCCCTATGGGATTGCTTCGTCGGCGCTATCGCGCCTCCTCGCAATGACGTTGTCCGGGTCTGCCCGCCTCTCCGGACTCCTTTCTCCACATGCAACAGACCTTTCTTTACATACCTTTGCTTTATATCCCACTTTTCATTAAAATATGGGCGATGCCTGCTGGAGGGGGCATCTTCCCCGCGATTTTTTTATGGCCGGTGCGGGGAAGGCGGAGAAAGGAGTTGTGAGGAGACGGTGAACATCTACGTCGGAAACCTGAGCTACGGTTCGACTGAGGATTCCCTTCGGAACCTCTTCGAAGCGTACGGAGTGGTGGACACGGTGAGCATCATCATCGACCGCCAGACGGGACGCTCCCGCGGGTTCGGTTTCGTGGAGATGCCCAACGACGAGGAGGCCAGGGCGGCCATAGCCGGCCTGGACAACAAGGAATTCGAGGGACGGGTACTCCGGGTCAACGAGGCCCGTCCCAAGCCGGAGCGCAGGTCCGGATACAACTGGTAAGAGGGCGGCAGTCGAAAAGGAGATAAGAGGGCGTCGGGCCGGCGCCCTCTCCATGTCGGGTTCTCGAGAAGGTACAGGTTCACTTCCTTCCGAACCGGCGGAGAGCTCAAGGTACTTAGGGGACCGCGAAGGTGTGAAGGTCGGCTTCGGCCTCCTGTGCGTTGGCCGGGAGTTTGCGCTACCCGTCGTCACCTCCCCGGAAGGCTGTGGCCTCCCCGCACTCCACCGTAATCGAAATATACGGGCCGCTCCACCACGATGGGGGAATCCGACCGGACCCTCATGGACAGCTGGTATCCTTCCCCTGCGTCGTGGTTCACGAAAATAGTCTGCCGGGTCCTGGGAGGCAGGACGAAGGTTCGCGGAGGCAGGGCCCCCACCTCCTGGGTAAAGTAATACACCGCCACCTGGGCGTCTTCGCTTCCCGGATTCTGCAGGCATAACCAGGTGTGGAAGCCCGGTCCGGTGTAGCCTTCGGCCAGGAACCAGTCCCTCCCCGCCGCGGTGGAACCCATCACGCAGTCCCCGCCCGACCAGCCCGCGTAGTTGAAGTATATGGGCCGCTCGGCCAGGAAATAGGCCGTGGACACCAGGACCACGGACACGTCCTTGTCCCTGCCCACCTCCCCGGGGACGTAGACGGTGTAACGTTTACCGGCGCGCACTATGTAGGACCTCTCCACCACCGTTCCCTGTTCCGGGCCCGGTTGGAAGGAAGCGTAAACCAGGATGTTGAAGGGGTTGGGGTTCTGGATGGTCAACCACTCCTCGAAACCCTGGCGCGTGGTCCCCTCGGCGAAATAATAGCCCTGCGAAAGGGAGGTGGCTCCTCTGACACAGTGCCCTCCCTGCCAATGATGCTCTCCTGTCCCCAGGTAGTCGAAATACATGGGACGTTCTGCCACCACCGGGGAATCGGAGACGAGCTTCAGGGAATGCTGGTACCCGGGTCCGAGTATGTCGTTGACGAAGAAGCTGCGCCTGGAACCCGCCGGGACCTTGTATCCCACCTTCTCCACCACCCCCGCTTCCTGGGTCTGGAAATAAAAGGAAATCACGGCATCGTTCTCCAGGGGGTTGAGGACGCATATCCACTCCTCGAAGCCCTCCCCCGTATAGCCCTCGGCGAAATACCACGCGGTGGAGGTCTCCTCCATCCCCATGGTTATATGGCCTCCCGACCACTTCCCCCCGTAGGTGAAATACATGGGCCTTTCGGCCGTGATGTCTCCGTCTGATTCCAGCTTGACGGACACCTCACGGTCCGATCCCACGTCCAGGTTGACGTGAATGGTCATGCGCGATTCGGCGGGGACCAGCACCTTCCGGGAAAGGCTGGTGCCGTCCGGGAAAAGGTAGGTCACCGCGGTGCGCACGGGAACGGCGTGTGGGTTGCCCAGGCACAGGTATTCATCGAAATTCTCCCCGGTATAACCCTCGGCGAAATAGAGGACCTGGACGGCGCGGGTACTCCAGACCTCGAACCCCTCAAGATTCTGGGTCCCGGCCAGTAGCTCCTCCCCGCGCAAAAGCAGGGAGGCCGCGGAGGTGTTGTCCGGATACCCGAATCCGTTCACCGCTTCCCGGCCCCAGTTCGCACCGTCGAAGCGCCAGACCTGGCATCCCGAGGCGTCGTTGTAAGTCCCCACGTAGAGGTCCACGCCGCCGGCGGCCATGGATACCGCGCCCAGGTTTCCGGCGTCCCCGAAACCGGCATCCGCCACCCTGGTCCAGTTGGCCCCGTCGTAGGACCAGACCTCGCAGCCGTTGCCTCCCGAGGAATCATAGGTCCCCACGTAAAGGCCGGCGTCGTAGACGGTCATGGAGGAGGCCTTGCGGTTGTTCGGGTTTCCGAAGCCTGGAGCTGTGGGGGTGCCCGGCGCGCCCTGTCCCACCACTTGGGTCCAGGAGCGGCCGTCGTAGGACCAGACCTGGCACCCGGAGGAGTAGTCGTTGTTGTAGGTGCCCACGTAGAGCCGGCCGTAATATACGGCCATGGAGGTGGCCCCATAGTTTCGGGGGTCGCCGAAACCGCCGCCGGCCACCCTCAACCAGGCCTTGCCGTCATACTGCCAGACCTGGCATCCCCCTTCGTTATAGGTCCCCACGTAGAGCCGGCCGCCGAAGACGGCCATGGCCGGCACATCGATGTTCGCCGCCTCCCCGAAGCCGGGAGCGGTGGGGGTGCCCGGCGCGCCCTGTCCCACCACCTGGGCCCAGGATTCGCCGTCGAACGACCAGATGCTGCATCCCTGCGTCGCGTTGCGCACGGAGACGTAAAGCCGGGATTCGAATACCGCCATGGCCGAGACGTTGGTGTTCGAGGCCAGGCCGAACCCCGGACCGGTGGGGGTGCCCGGCTCGTCCCCCCCCACCTCCTGGTACCAGGTCAGGCCGTCATACGACCACACCCGGCAACCGTTGGAATTGTTGGTTCCCAGGTATATTTTACCAGCATACTGGGCCATGACACCGGCCGAGGTATCGGCCTGGAAATCCAGTCCCCGCGAAGCCAGCCTCTCCCAGCCGCCCGGGACCAGCGTTCCGGAACCTACGGAAGCGACCGGGCCCAGTATGAAAAGGAGGGGGAGGGCCAGCAGGAGGGCAGCCGTGAGCCTTTCCTTTCTGCATGATCTGAACTTCATACTCACTCCCACCTCAGCGTCGAAATCGCCGGCTTAAGGCCTCCATCCCAACCCGGCCGGGAGCCTGGCCCGCTGCGTAGACGACCGCCGGGCTCTGCGACTCCTCAACTTAAAATGGATGGCCGGTAACTCCTTCCCGCTCTCATATTTCATCGAGAGGTACCCTTATTCCTGCCCGGCGGAAATTGTCGTCCACCCGGGCATTCCCTCGAGGACGCAAAGAGGAAGCCCCCATCGCACCCGAAGATCGTTCCTTAAATCCAGTGGTTCACGTCCAATATCAAGCGCCGAGAAAAAGATATCCTTCGGGTTTTCGATATGTCCGGGGAAAGATTTTCTGTTGTTCCGCATGGTCTAAAGCGGGCGTGGAAACTTTATTGTTTGAACCGATGACGAGAAAAAGACATCATTCGGGTTTCCGGAATCCCGGGAAAAGCTGTCCTGATGGTAATATATGGTACGCAGCGGGCGGGGAAGCGTACTTGGTTCGGGACCGTGATATACTTAGGGCACGAAGGAAAGAGTGAAATGCGAAGGGAAGAGCTGCTGGAAATCCTCCAGGGGGTACGCGAGGGCCGGGTGGACGCCGAGGAAGCCGCGGCCAGGATAGCCCTCGAACCCGTGACCGACCTGGGCTTCGCTAACTTGGACCAACACCGCGAACTGCGCAAGGACCTCCCCGAGGTGGTCTACTGCGAGGGAAAGCCGCCGGGAACCGTGGGCCCCATCGCCCGTTCCCTCGCGGAGAGGAGCACCGGGAACATACTCCTCACCCGGGCCTCGGAGGAGGCCTACCGGGAGGTGAAGGAGTGCCTGCCAGAAGCGGAATACCATCCCCTAGCCCGTGTCATCGTCGTGCGGCGGGAGGAGAGGCCGCTAGTGGGCAAGGTGGTGGTGGTCACCGGTGGCACGGCGGACATCCCGGTGGCCGAGGAGGCGGCCCTGGTGGCGGAGATATCCGGCAACCGCGTGGAGCGCCTTTTTGACGTTGGAGTGGCCGGAATCCACCGGCTGCTCTCCCGCACCGACATATTCCGGGGCGCCAACGTGGTGGTAGTGGTGGCGGGGATGGAGGGCGCCCTGGCCAGTATCGTGGGGGGTCTGGTGAGCTGCCCAGTCATCGCCGTCCCCACCTCCGTGGGTTATGGGGCCAGCTTCGGCGGACTCTCGGCCCTCCTTACCATGCTCAATTCCTGCGCTCCCGGCGTGGCGGTGGTGAACATCGACAACGGCTTCGGAGCCGGTTACCTGGCTCATCTCATCAACCAAGCCGCTGTCCATTGAAGTGGGCCTGACCCGAGACGAGGGAGGGAGAAAGGTGGCCAGTCCAGTGTGGTTCGTGAACCTGGTGAAGAAGACCTTTCCGCAGCGCTTCACCCTGGCCAGGCTGACTAGGGTGCCCCTGGTCGGAGCGTTCCTCGACCGCTGGCTCTTTGGCGGAGACGACATCGTCTACCTGCCCAAGGACCGCGTGGTCAGGGTCGACCGGGAGGTGGCCGGCGGGGAAAACGTGGTCCTTCCCACGCGGGTTGTGGAATATTTCGTGGAGAAGGCCAACTACCACTGGATAATGAACACCTGCATCTGCCGGGAGGCCTCCGGCTGCCGGGACTACCCCATTGACCTGGGGTGCCTGTTCCTCGGGGAAGCGGCCATGGGAATAAATCCCAGGCTGGGCAGGAGGGTGAGCCGGGAGGAGGCCCTGGAACACGTGCGCCGCTGCCGCGAGGCCGGGCTCTTCCAGCTCATCGGGCGAAACAAGCTTGACACGGTGTGGCTGAACGTGAGGCCGGGAACCCGCCTGCTAACCATCTGCAGCTGCTGTCCGTGCTGCTGCCTGTGGAGGATGATACCCGCACTCTCCGAGAAGATCAGCTCCAAGGTGCACCGCATGCCCGGGGTGGAGGTCAGGGTCACCGATAGATGCGAGGGGTGCGGGACCTGCGTGAAGAAGGGTTGCTTTGTCCAGGCTATCCGCATGGAAGGCGACCGGGCGGTAATAGGCAAGGAATGCCGCGGTTGCGGACACTGCGTGGAGGTGTGCCCGCACGGGGCCATCGAACTGATCGTGGCCGACACCTCCTTCATGGACAGCCTGGTGCCACGCATCGACGGGCTGGTGGACGTGACTTGATTCCCGCCGCGCCTGGTGGAGGAACCCTTCGATCCGCATTGCGCCCACCTCGATTCCGGCGCGGCCGCCAACCTCGCGGAGCGGGGAACAAGGCTGCTGGGCATGCACTACCTGTCCGTGGGCCCATAGAAAGATCCTCCGCGTTACCGTGCAACGTAATGCCTTTAGGTCCGGCGCGAGGGAACGGGGCGAACGCACGGGGAACGCGCTCCCGCCGCACACCACCGGGCGTCAGGGGGTGGGCTGGTAAGGCCTGGATGATCCCGGCCTGGACGCCGGGACCCGCCCCGGGAGAGAAAGCGAGGTGAGGGGATGGACCTGGAAAAGAAAAGGGTAGCCGTGTTGATTGGAAAGGGGTTCCAGGACCAGGAGGGAACGGTGCCCATTGAATTCCTGCGCCGGGAGGGGGCCGGGGTCATCACCATAGGACCGGAGACCGGGGAGATAAGGGGCCTCCACGGCGCGGTCATCGAGGTGGAGAGGACCTTGGAGGAGGTCTCGCCGGAGGACTTCGACGCCCTGGTGATACCCGGAGGAAGGTCTCCCGCCCACCTGCGGAGATTCCCCGCCGCCGTGGACTTCGTGGCCCGCTTCGCCGCCACCGGAAAACCGGTGGCGGCCATCTGCCACGGGGGACAGTTGCTGGCCGCGGCAGGCCTGGTGAAGGGACTCACCATGACCGGGTATCCCAAGATCAAGGAGGAAATGGAGGCGGCGGGCGCCAGGTTCGTGGACCGGGAGGTGGTGGTGGACGGGAACATCATCACCTCCCGAGTGCCGGACGACCTTCCGGTCTTCAACGCCACGCTCAAGGAAATGCTCCTCGGAAGACGGGGCCGGGAATGAGCGGGGCAGCAATTTCCGTTATTCAAGGCCGGCCAATATCTCCTCCGCGCGGGAAAGGGCCCGGGCTTCTTCCGGATCGGGGTTGCCACGCCTGTTTTCCCCGGCGACGAACTTCTCCAGCATGCGGCGGGCCTCGTATTCCCTGCGGGCGCGGATCTCCTCGTCCAGCGGGCGGGTGGCCTGCAGCTTCATGGCCCCTTCCAACCACCCTTCGGGGAAATACCAGTCCTTGAACCATCGGAAGCCCGCCTTCCAGAGATAAAGACCCAGGGGGGTGGCCATGGGGGGGAAGTTTCTCTTCAGGCCCCTTTCCGTCTCCCTGGCCAGGGGATGGGGCTCCGCCCCGTAGATGACCATGAGCGAACCCCCCGGCGGGATCATGCTCCCCAGCAGGCCGATGAGCTCTCCGGTAAGTCCGTACTCCTCGAGGTCGAGGTCGTCATCCCCCGGAAAAGAGGCCACGGGGTCGTACCTGAATTCCATCCAGGGCTTGATGTATTCGCCGCGGCCCATGAAAAAGAGGCCCTGGACCACGGGTCTTCGAGAGGTTGCATCACCCTTCCGGAGATAGAGGTTGAAATACGTCTCACGGTCCGTCCTGCCGCGGCGAAAGTCGCGTGCCTCGAGTGACAGGTCTCCCAGGCTCCGCCCCTCGAGGTGCTTTCGTAAAATATCCGAAGGCCCGTACAGCTTGCCGGCCATCCTTCCTCCCCTTACGGTGCGCTTTTCCCGGCTTTCCCTTCAGTCCTCCGGCCCCTCCAGGCGGAAGCGCCCGTCTTGCGGGATCATTTCACCGTATAGCATACCCTTCCCGGACCCGCGATGATCCGGAAGCCGGACAGGGATCTCATGCGACGCATGGCAAGGAAACCGTAACGGCCTCACCGGCTTCGGTGCGATAACCCGGAAGCCGGACAGCGATCTTGAGCCACGCCCCTGCCTTATAACCTCGGGGCGACACGACTGATGCCGGCCTGCTGCTTCCGGGTTCCGACGCTACTGCCCATGGATAAGGGTTAATTTCGAGGCCCATACCCATCCGTTTCAAGCTTGATACACATCATAACGGTTTACGAAGGGCATGTTTACCCGGTTACCACGAGGGAATCATATCTTATGAATTCCGGGGTGCCGTCCCTTATAAATTCGAGGGAGGTAACCCTTGGCGGGTGTCCACCTGGACAAGGGCAACCGCCGGCCTTCAAGTACTGATCAAGGTAGAGATGGAAAGGAGGGAGTAGCATGCGTGAGATGACGGAGAAGTTCCTCAACGAGGCCTTCGCCGGGGAAAGCATGGCCCACATGAAATACCAGCTCTTCGCGGACCGGGCGGAGGCCGACGGTCTCACCGAGCTGGCCAGGATGTTCCGGGCCATCGCCTTCGCCGAGAAGGTGCACGCCGGCAACCACCTGCAGGTCCTGGGCGGACTGAAGGCGGCCTCGGACAACATCCAGACCTGCATCAACGGCGAGACCTATGAGATCAACGAGATGTATCCCGTCTTCAACGCGGCGGCCAAGCTGCAGGACGAGGAAGGAGCGGTACGCAGCACCCACTACGCCCTGGAGGCGGAGAAGATCCACGCGGAGTGGTACAAGAAGGCCAAGGAGGCGGTGGATCGGGGCGAGGACGTGAAGATAGGGACCATCCAGATATGCAGCGTTTGCGGGCATACGCGGGAAGGAGACGCACCCGACAAGTGCCCCATCTGCGGGGCCTCCCGGGACAAGTTCGTGGCCTTCTGAGGGGGCCGCGCCGGAAAAACGACGGAAGAGCGGGAAAGTAAAGGAAACATCGCGTCCGAGGGAGGTAGGAGATGACCGAGAGGCTTCAGGTCTACAAGTGTGAGGTCTGCGGGAACATCGTGGAGGTCCTGCACGCCGGCCAGGGCGAGCTGGTGTGCTGCGGACAGCCCATGGCCCTGCAGGTGGAGAACACCGTGGACGCGGCGGTGGAGAAGCACGTCCCCGTGGTGGAGGTCACGGACGACGGCGTGCTGGTGAAGGTGGGCGAGGTGGCCCATCCCATGACCGAGGAACACTACATCGAGTGGGTCCAGGTCGTGGTGGGCGACATGAGCTATCGCATCTTCCTCAAGCCGGGAATCGCTCCCGAGGGCAAGTTCACCGTGCCCAGGGAGGGAATCACCGCCCGCGAATACTGCAACCTCCACGGGCTGTGGAAATCCGCCTGAGCCGGTAACGGGAAAGGCCGCTCCGCATAGCTACGGGGCGGCCTATTTTCTTACAGCCCAGGATAATCGTTCACCTCAGAAATCCGGCTTCCAGACCTCCCACACTTTCTCCGTAGAGTGCGGTTCCTTTTACCGGTTCGGATCCTACGGCCTTTGCCCTCATTTCTATCCCACTTCGGCCGCGAACCTTACCGGCTTTCCTGGATGCCGTCTCAACGCCAGCGGTCGAGGTTCTACTCAGCCCTTGAGTTCCTCGACCTCCTCGCGGCCCTCCTCCAGCTCCTTGGCCTGCTCCTCGTCCTCCATGAGGAGGAGGGTCTGGAACTCGCCCACGTGGGTCTTTTCCTCCCTGGCGATGTCCAGGAGAACCTTCTTGATAAGCTGGTTCTCGGTCATGGCCGCCAGCTGCTCGTAGAGGTTCACGGCGTCCAGCTCGGCGATCATGCCCACGCGACAGATCTCCCGGTCCAGCTCCTTTCCGCTCATGCGGCCGAGGTCCTTGGGGATCTCCGAAAGCATCTTCTCTCCTCCTTTTTCCACGGTTCAGCTGCAATCTCCGCTTTCGCGGGAAATCCTGGCAGCGCGTCCGCCTCGTATTCCGGCGATTCGGTGCATGCCGCCCTCCCGCACCTACCATTATTTCCAGGTGCTCGAAAAAATAACCCGGCCGCGAAGTAGATAGCTGATCCCGGGCATGGGGTTCGATGAAGGACCTGCGGAGAACGAGTGCGAGCGGCATGGTCCGGAACGGGGACCGGGACCCGGGACGGGGACTTGACGCCGTTCGATTATTTTGGTATTTTGGTACCATAATACCTTTTTATTTGAGATGTCGCGCAAGTCGAGAAGGCGCTCGAGGTGGTGGTCATGAACGGGACGCTGAGATTCTCGGAGGCTTTCACCCTGGGCCTGCACGCCGCCTGCTACCTGGCCGGCCGCGAGGGGGGCAAGGCCTCCACCCGCGAGATCGCCCGTTACCTGGGGGTCTCGGAGGCCCACCTGGCCAAGGTCATGCAGCGACTTGTCCGGGCCGGGGTACTGGAGTCCTCCCGCGGGCCGCGAGGCGGCTTCAGGTTGAGCCGCGAGGGCAGCGAGATAACCCTCATGGACATCTACGAGAGCCTGGAAGGGCCCTTCTCCCCCACCACATGCCTCCTGGGCCGCGATTCGTGCCTGGGACGGTCCTGCGTCCTGGCGGGACTCCTGGGAGCGGTGGACAGCCAGTTCGAGAGCTACCTGCGGGAGACCGACCTGGGTTCGGCGGGCGCGATGCTGAGGGCACAACGCAAGAACGCCCCGTCAGGGGTGGGGAGCCCTCCCGGGACCCGCGACGGGGTGGACGGCGGGAGCATTCCCGAAGGCGAAGGGCCCGCGAGAAAAGGCACGCGAAACCGTAAGGGGAAAGCCGACGTTGCGGATGCCGGACCCGGCAGGCAGGCGCGGAAGCACAAGGAGTGATGTATCATGCTGCGCAAGATAGTGCATATCGACGGGGAGAAGTGCGACGGCTGCGGGCTGTGCGTGGACGCCTGCGCCGAGGGGGCCATCGCCATCATCGACGGCAAGGCCCGGCTGGTAAGCGAATCCTACTGCGACGGGCTGGGCGCCTGCCTGGGGGAGTGCCCCCAGGGGGCCATCACCATCCTGGAGCGGGAGGCGGCTCCCTTCGACGAGCAGGCGGTGCGCCGGCACCTCGGCGAGAACCGGGCGGGAGCCGGAGCGCCATCCGGGCACCCTGACGGGCCAGACACCGGGAAGGCGAGGGGGTTTCCGGGGCGTGAAAGCGGTGCTCCCCGCGCGGATGAGGGGGAGGGCGGCGGGGACAACCTCCCCTGCGGCTGCCCCGGAACCGTGGTCCGAGAGCTGAAGTCTCCCGCGGAAGAGGAAGGAAGCGGGGAGGCCGGCGGTCCGAGGATAGCCTCGCGGCTGCGCAACTGGCCCGTCCAGCTCAGGCTTTTGCCCGTCACTGCGCCCTATCTGAAGGGGGCCCACCTCCTTCTGGCCGCGGACTGCACGGCCTTCGCCTTCCCGGAATTCCACCGGGAACTGCTGGAGGGCAAGGTCCTCCTGGTGGGCTGCCCTAAGTTGGACGACGCTTCGTTCTACCGAGAGAAGCTGGCGGCCATCATCGCCGAAAACGAGATCCAGGAGATAACCGTGGTGCACATGGAGGTCCCATGCTGCTTCGGTCTGGCCAATATCGCCCGGCAGGCCCTGGAAGATTCCGGAACGGATGCCAGGCTTATAGTGATAAAGCTGGGCATCCAGGGCGGGGTACTCTCCATGGAGGAAGTGCGATCCCTTCCGGGCAGACGCGCGAGGTCTTGAGGCTTCCGCCAACCTTCGGTTCGAGCCCTTCGCCGCAATCCGCGGGAGACTGTTTTCGC
This sequence comes from Actinomycetota bacterium, assembly GCA_030019255.1. Lineage (NCBI taxonomy): Bacteria > Bacillati > Actinomycetota > Actinomycetota bacterium. Next base: position 228,796 of record JASEFK010000005.1, on the reverse strand, counting down.
ATGCACGCGTCAGGTGCCGCCCCACCGGAGCGGGTATAATGTTATCATGGACGAGAGCAGAAAGAAAAAGCTCTGGCTGTACTTGGTCTACGGCCTGCTGGCCCTGGGCATTATCCTCAGCATACAGTTTGCCAAACCTTTCCAGCCTACGGAGATAAGCTACAGCGAATTCCTGGGCCACCTGAATGCCGGTGAGGTAAGCAAGGTGGTCATCACCGACACCCATATCGAGGGCACCCTCAAGACCCAGGAGGGGGAGAGCAACTTCGTCGCCACCCGCATACCGGACACGGACATCAAGGATCTGGTGGCCCTGCTGGAGGAAAAGGGCGTGGACTTCTCGGGAAGGGTGGAGAACACCTTCTGGAGGGACTTCCTGCTCACCTGGGTGCTCCCCCTGGGGCTCATCGCCTTCATCTGGTTCTTCGTCTTCCGGCGCCTCGCACGGCGGGTGGGCGGGGTCAGCCCCATGTCCTTCGGCCAGTCCAAGGTTAAGCTCTACGACCGCAGCGTGGACCGGGTAACCTTCGACGACGTGGCCGGGCTGGACGAGGCCAAGGAGGAGCTGCGGGAGATCATCGACTTCCTCCGCCACCCCCAGAAGTACCGCAGCATCGGGGCCCGCATCCCCAAGGGGGTCCTGCTGGTGGGGCCGCCGGGGACGGGGAAGACCCTCCTGGCCCGCGCCGTGGCCGGGGAGGCCGACGTCCCCTTCTTCTCCATAAGCGGTTCCCAGTTCATGGAGATGTTCGTCGGGGTGGGCGCGGCCCGGGTCCGGGACCTCTTCGAGCAGGCCAAGTCCAAGGCTCCCTGCATCGTGTTCATCGACGAGATAGACACCATCGGCAAGGTGCGGGGCGGCATCATGGCCAGCGGGGGAACGGAAGAACGCGAGCAGACCCTCAACCAGCTGCTCTCGGAGATGGACGGCTTCGACCCCCAGACGGGGGTCATCATCCTGGCCGCCACCAACCGTCCCGAGGTCCTGGACCCCGCCATCCTGCGGCCCGGGCGCTTCGACCGGCAGATAATGATCGACCGCCCGGACATCAAGGGACGGGAGGAGATACTCAAGGTGCACGCCCGCCGGGTGAAGCTGGGCCCGGATGTGGACCTCAAGAAAATCGCCGCGCGCACCCCCGGCTTCGCGGGGGCGGAGCTGGCCAACGTGGTCAACGAAGCCGCTCTTTTAGCCGCACGCAAGAACAAGAAGGCCGTCAACCAGCAGGAATTCGAGGAGGCCATCGACCGGGTCATCGGAGGCCTGGAGCTGAAGAGCCGGGTGATGAGCGAGCGGGAACGCCGGGTGGTGGCCTTCCACGAGGTGGGCCACGCCTTGGCCGCTTCCCTGCTGGAGCACGCCGATCCCGTCCACCGCATAACCGTCATCCCCCGGGGAATAGGCTCCCTGGGCATGACCATGCAGCTCCCCGAGGAGGACCGCTACATCATGACCCGCCCGGAGCTGGAAGACCGCCTGGGAGTTCTCCTGGCCGGCCGGGCGGCGGAGGAGATTGTCTTCGGAGAAGTTTCCACCGGGGCCCAGAATGACCTGGAAAAAGCTACCATCTTGGCCCGCAAGATGGTGGAGGATTACGGAATGAGCGATAAGCTGGGACCCGTCGCCCTGGGGCTGGAGCGGGGAGCACGCCTTCTCCTGGGAGAGTTTTCCTACGGCAAGGAGGCCAACTACAGCGAGGCCACCGCGGAACTCATCGACCAGGAGGTCAAGGACATCGTGACCTCCAATTACGAGCGGGTAAGGGGGCTGCTTTCCGAGAACCGCCGGGCCCTGGAGGGCATCGCGGAGATACTGCTGGAGAAGGAAACCTTGGAGGGGGACGTTTTCCGTTCGCTGTTGGAAAAGTTCAGCTCGCGGGCCGGGATGGCGGAAGAACCCAGCGAGAACCTGGAGGAACCGGTGGCGGAAAACCGTTGAGGCATACGGGGGCGGAAGGTCCAGGTGCCATACCTCTCGTAGATCCCTCTTTTAAGGTAGTAGTGATACATGCAAGGAGCGGGAGATGCAGGTGCGGGTATCTTGTGGAACCCGTGCCGAAAGGGCGCTAAGCGCGAGCTCCCGGATGCCGGGTCGGTTGTCGGGTGGTAACAGCGGGATCGACTTCCTGCTCGATCTCCCCGTTTTAGCGGAGGCATGGAGCTTCACGACGTGATCATCATCGGGGCCGGACCCGCCGGCCTTTCCGCCGGGGTGTACTGCGCCCGCAAGATGCTGGACACCCTGGTCATCTCCAGCAACGTGGGAGGGCAGGCGGCCTGGTCCTGGGAGGTGGAGAACTACCTTGGATACCAGCTCATCAGCGGGGCGGAGCTGGTGGAGCGCTTCCGCGACCACCTGGAGAACTTCAAGGTACAGCTCCTGGAGGGCAGGACGGTCGTCTCCCTCTGCAGGGAGAAGGGACGTTTCAGGGTGGCCACGGACAAGGGGGAGGAATATTATTCCAAGGCAGCCATAGCCGCTTCGGGCAAGGTTCCGCGCAAGCTGGGGGTGCCGGGAGAGGATGAGTTCCGCGGGCGGGGAGTGGCCTACTGCGCCACCTGCGACGCCCCCCTGTTCCGCGGCCGAAGGGTGGCCGTGGTGGGAGGGGGGAACTCCGCCCTGGACGCCGCCCTCCAGCTGGCGCAGATCGCCGACATGGTACACGTCCTTACCATCGAACCCACCCTCGACGGGGACGAGATACGCAGGCGGCAGGTGCTGGACTCCCCGAAGGTGGAGGTGCGCACCTCGTCCCGGGTGCTGGCCATCCGTGGGACCACCTTCGTGGAGGGGATAGAGTTCTCGAGCGGGGGAAGGGAAGAGTCCCTCGAGGTACAGGGGGTTTTCATCGAGATAGGTAGCGTGCCCAGCACCGCATACCTCCCTCCCGAAGTGGAGCTCAACCCCGCGGGGGAGATCGTCATCGACGCCAACAACCGCACCAGCCTGCCGGGGCTCTTCGCCGCCGGGGACGTGACCACCGTCCTGGAGAAGCAGATCATCATCGCCGCCGGCGAGGGAGCCAAGGCCGCCCTCTCCGCCTACGCCTGGCTGGTGGAAAGGGGCGAGGTGGGTCGATGACTCACCTCAAGGGGTGGTAAATCGACGGGGAGAACCGCCGTGAAAATCCCTTGAGCGGCCCCGGATGGGAAATTTAAGGTTACCGCGTTAAGAATCGGCCCGGACCGAGGGCATCTTGGAAAATCTCCAAGCCGCGGCAAGAATGGAAAGCTTAGCTGCAATAACCTTGAATCAAGGCCGAGGACATCCTTCAGGTCGGGAACCGGAAAAAGGTAGCCGGTCACCACGTGGCGAGGGAGGCGTAGAGGATGAACATCACTATTCCCCCCAGGAAAGCCAGGATCCCGGTGACCAGCCCGGCCACCCCCATTCCCTGACCCGTCTTGAGCTGCGGCTCGTTCTGCACGTTCTTTATCCCGATGGACCCCAGGACGATCCCCAGGATGCCGCAGATGATGGCGAAGACGGGGACCCAAAAGAGAACCAGACCGATGATGCCCAGCACCATCCCGGCGACGCAAAGGCCATCAGTACGGGGCATGGAATAAGGAATGTAGTACGGTTGAGCGTGGGAAATTGCCGGCTGGTACCCGGCGGAGGGAGGACGGGGAAGGGTTTCCTTCGACCCGGAATCGGGCTCGCTGCTCTCGCCGGAGGTCGGATAACCCGCAGCCTGGAAATCCTCCTTCCCGGCGTTTTCACCGCTGGCCGCCACCACGGCGGATAAGTCCCTCCCGCATTTCACACAGAAGCGGGCGTCATCGCTGTTCTCGGCTCCACAGCCGTTACAGATCATTGTCCGACCTCCTGGGCCGCTTTCTCCCTCCTCTGGGGTTCTTCCACCCTTGCCGCCGACCCGCTCGCCGCCTTCCCGGACGATAACCCGGACGATAAAATGTTATCACATCCACCACCTCGGGACCTCTAACGACGCACGCCAAGGGACCGGGGGACATCTCCTTTTCCCAACCGGATATCTCCATGCCCATGCGTTATGCACACGTTGCGGAGGGCCTGCGCCGAGGCGGCAGGAAGAAAGGCAGTTTAAACCATTGCGGGCCCGCTCCGATGCTTAGGGGGAGTGGATGTCGAGGCGGCAGGAAGAAAGGCAGTTATCAACCGCGCGCTCTTTTTCTTTATGCCAACATCTTCCGCATCGGCACGTGTTCTTCCTGGCCCCCTGCCCCGGTCGACGGTCCGTTCTCAGCCGTAAATGACCAGGGTTCTCGCGATCTTGTCGTGCCAAGCCTGTTTACGCCCGTCGAAGCCCGCCCAGATGTAGCCCAGCATGCAGGCCAGGGCGGAGAGGAGCTTGCCCGGTATCTCCCTGACCACCGCCGTCCCGTAAGTGACCGGCTGCAGGTCCTCGCCCACCACCCTCAGGCCCAGCAGCTTCTTGCCCAGGGTGGCTCCGTAGCGGCCGGTGAGATAGGTGTAATAGGCCCAGCCTATAAGGGTCCGGATCACGTTGAAAAGGAAGAGCAGGCCCGAGCTGACCCCCCGGCTGAAGTCCCAGGAGCCCCAGAAATGGATGTTTTCGTTGACCGCCCAAAAGAGGAGGTTCACCGGAAGGAAGGCGACCGAGAGGACCAAGCCGTCGACGATGGCAGCGGCGAAGCGGATCCAGAACCCCGCGTATCGCGGGTAGGCACCCTCCGCTACCTGGAACGCCGGGTGCGTCGTTCCAGGGGGCATGACGTCCGAAAGGCGGTAACCGCAGCCGGAGCAGAAATTCGCTCCCTCGGTGTTGAGCAAGCCGCAATTTGGGCACGCTTTCATCTTCATAACATCCTTTCCACTTTCCCCTTGGGCCTATAGGCGTGCAAAGCCGGTGGGCATAAACGATGCCCTTCACAAAACCTTCCCTACCGTTCCTCCCTAATCACTTTCGGACCGGAATCGGGAATGTCAAGGGGAAAAAATATCACTTGCCGGTCACATAGACAAATCCTTACCTGGTTTACCGCATGTCTTCAATCCTGAAATCACCCGCCTTAACCGTTAAGCATCCGCCTTGAAATCAACCGGGAACGACTCAGCCGCCGAAAGCTCCGCACGAGGAGGCCCTCGGCCTCCAGAAGCGGTAAGCCGGGCAGACCTTCTTCCACTCCTGCTGGTCATGGGTTCCACACCAGCGGCAGGCGTGGAAGAACTGGCCCAGGAGCACCGCCTGCATCAGGGCCAGGTATCTTGCCAGTTTCTTCCTATTCTTCCGCAGGGCCAGGGCCGGGACCCAGAAAATGGCGGACAGGCTGAGGATCTCCAGCGCGAGCCCCAGCTTTCCCACCGACTTCCCCTCCACGCGGGGATAGAGCAGGGATGTGTATTTCCCCAAATAATAGGATCGGCACATCTCGCCGTATCCCTCGCACCGCGAACAGATCAGGTAACGCGGCCAGGTGAGGAAAAGGGCCCACCCGCCGAGCCAGGCCAGCAGGTGGCGGAATTTCCTCTCGCCCACCATCCCGCGCACGGCCTCCGCGGCGGCAAAGGCGAACGCCGCGAAGCGCAGCGGCATGAGCAGCGGGCCAGGCCGATCTCCTCCACTCGAGCAGCGGGAGATACCCTGCTTTCCACTTCCTCCCATCCGGATCACCTCCCTCTTTTCCGACATCATGTCGGTAAAAGAATATAGCACCTTATGCACGATGACAAGGGGCAGGCATACGAGTTCCCCGTCTCCAGGGTCGGGCAAGGCGTCCTACCCGATGGCCACGGGTACTCGGGGCGGTTCCCCCTTCAGGGCTGGAAAATGTGCCCTTCCACAGGGTAAGGATCACCCGCATGGGTTCCGCATCCATAAGGTGGGGCACGGCGTTCCCAGGGTCGGGCAAGGCGTCCTACTCGATGGCCACGGGTACGCGGAGAGGTACCATGGTTCCCGGATCGAGCCATAGAAAATATTTCCTTTTTCCCGAGTCTCGTCCAAACCTCAAGGGTACGAGGCGGATCATTGTCTTTTCGCGCGGGTGGAACAGCGGAAAGAGGGTATCATAAAATGGGTTGTGCTCCGCGGTGCCGGCGAGGGAGCTCGTCGCCGGGCACGCCCTGGGAGGGGCCCGAGGGGGAGGAGGACCCATGGGCGAGAAGATCGTGGTCGGAGCGGGACTGGCCGGACTCACAGCGGCCATCAACCTCAGGCGGCGAGGTTACGAGGTAAGGGTGCTGGAGCGCCGTGACGGGGTAGGGGGGCCGGCGCGGGACATGCCCACCGGCGAACTTACCTACGTGATGGCCGACGGAACCCCGATGGACCTGGGAAGGATACGGGATTACACGGGCATAGACATCTCTCCCGTCTGCGAACCCCTGGAAGGAACCCGCATTTACAGCTTCGGGAAGCGCTATGATACCCGGTTTCCCTCCAACGTTCCCGCTTACTTGGTGGAGAGGGGATCCCGCTCAGCCTCCCTGGACATGTACCTTTACCGCATCGCCGTGGAGGAGGGGGTGCACTTCGAATTCAATCACCCCGTAAAGACGCGCCGGGACTTCGAGGACCTGCCACCCCGCAGCATCCTGGCCACCGGCCTCTTCCGGGATGCCTTCCAGGTCTTGGAAATACCCTTCGTTCCCGTCTACGGCCTGTTCGGCCAGGGGATGGTGGCCGAGGACTACCGGGGCCCCAGGGTCATACTGTATATGGATGAATACACTTGGGACTATGCCTTCTTCTCCACCATCCACGGGGTCGCCGGGGCCCTCCTCTTCCAGCGCAAGCGACCCCTCGGCGCGGAGGCCAAGCGCTGGTTCCCGGAGAGGTTGGCCCGTGACGAGGGCCTCGAGTTTCCGGAATGGCACGAGCTGGACATGGGCGTGCTGCCTATGGGATCTTTTTCCAATCCGCGCCTCTTCCACGACCGGTTCATACTGGCGGGGACGCTGGCGGGGGCACAGGACCCGGTCCTCCTCTTCGGCGTGCACGGGGCCCTGGTGACCGGGAGGATAGCGGCCCTGGCCGTGGACGATCCCGAGGCGGCCTACCGGGAATTCCGAAGGGTAAACCGTTTTTGGAGGATGAGCTACCTTAACCGCCGCCTCATCGAAGCCACTTTCCCATGGGGCCTCAAGGTGGTAAGCCGTGCAGGTTTCGGCCTGTATCCCCTTTACGCACCCTTCGCCCTGCGATACGCCTTCCTCATAGTCCCCGGCTGGCTCAGGATATGAGACGCGCCGGACCGGTTCGATCCACAGTGGTGAAGGGGATCGCGTCGCTCCGGGATGGGAGGGGGTTCTACAGGGGATATTGTGTCAGCGGTGGCATGGCCCGGAGACTGCAGCACCCACCTGCCAAGCCGAAAAGGGCTTTTTGGCCCTCAGGCCGAAAAATGAAATTGGAAGCGTACACCAGAGGACGGAAGCCATGGGTATATGTAACCGGAAGGCTGAAAGAGAAGGGGGTCTTTGTTCCGCCGTATGTATCCTGCCACGGGAGCCGCCAAGCGGGGTGAGGAAGAGAAACCCGAGATGTGTTTTCGAAAAGCGACCGCGCGGGCATGGTGAGGGAACCGGTAAGGGAACAGATAGAGGAACGAGGAGAGCAGCGGTAGCCTGGTGGAGACATGCCCTCAAGGATACTCGAAGCAATCCATAACCGACTACGAGGCCGGGATAACTCCTGAAAACGCTCGCAAGGTCCCCGGGGGCGGAGATGGCCCACCAGGAAAAGTGGGTCGATGGGAGGACGAGGCCATGACCGGCTCGCATTTTGTATGGAAAATATTAGTATACGGATCGCTGCTCCCCCTCCTGATCTGCGGGATCGCGGGCTGCCGCGCCGCGGGCCCCGCCGGCGACAACAGCCAGGCCGTTCCGCCGGAGCGGGCCGAAGAAGGGACGCAGGCAGAGATACCATTTTATGTCACCGGACAGATCACCGGGCTGCGCCTCCTGACCGTGCTGCGGGTGGAAGCGGGCCCGAAATCGGTGGAGCTCATGCCCGGCGGAAACCGGATATTCGTAAACGACCTCTACGCGCACAAGAACTTCATCTTCGACGCCCGGACCTACGCTAGACTGCTGACCGTGGTCCTTCCCGACGAACCGGTGGAGGCGGACTTCTCCCCCGACGGAAGGTGGGCCTGGGTCTCCCTGTACAACTCGGCCAGCGTGGTCCTGGTGGACACCGAATCGGGGGCCCTGGCAGGAGAGGTGGACACCGGGAGCATCCCCAAGGAGGTGGCGGTGAGTCCCGACGGCGCCTGGGTTTATGTAGCCAACTGGAACTCCAACACGGTAACGGTGATCGACGCGCGGTCGAGGACGAGGGTGAAGGACATCCCGTTGTACGCCACCCCCCGGGGCATGTGCTTTTCCCCTCAGGGGGACAAGGCTTACGTGTGCATCATGGGAGGTGACACCCTGGCGGAGGTGGACGTGGCCGGTGGCCACGTGGTTACTCGTCAGATACCCTGCGGCCAGAACCCGCGTCACGTTGTACCCTCGCCGGACGGAAAATCCCTCTACGTGAGCAACAACGTTCCGGGGACGGTCACCGTGGTGGATCGCGAGGCGGGGACCATCACCGCCACCATCAAGGTGGGCAGGGCAGCCCGTACCCTGGACATCACCCCGGACGGAAAATACCTCTTCGTCTGCAATTACGAGGACGGGACGGTGGGATGCGTGGACCTGGCGGCCCGCCGCCAGATATTCACCTACCCCACTTCCAAGCCCATAGGACTGTGCGTGGACTCCAGGGGCGAGTGCCTGTTCGTCTCCAACTACGCTCCGCCTCAGGTGACCGTCCTGGAGATTGTCCGCTGACCGAAGCAGACTTCCTCCTAACCTGACCGCCCCCTCGCCGTGCACCCCGGCGCCGGCGGAGGACGCGAAAAACAGGAAAATCCCTTTTCGGGGGAAGGATAACCGGTTCCGCCACGGAGCTTACTTGGAAAACCGGCAAGGTTAAGTTTATACCCCCCGGGGTATCAAAATTCAAGACCTGACCCCTTTATTCGAGGAAGTCGCGGAGCTTGGCCGAACGGGTGGGGTGGCGGAGCTTGGCCAGGGTCTTAGACTCGATCTGGCGGATGCGTTCCCGGGTGACCCCGAACTCGCGGCCCACCTCCTCCAGGGTGCGCGGGTGCCCGTCCACCAGGCCGAAGCGCAGCTTGATGACCTCTCTCTCCCGCTCGCTCAGGGAGTTGAGGACGTCCTCCAGCTGCTCCTGGAGGAGGATGAAGGAGGCGGCGTCCGCGGGTACCACGGCATCGGAATCCTCGATGAAATCGCCCAGGTGGGAATCCTCCTCCTCACCTATGGGAGTCTCCAGGGACACCGGCTCCTGGGAGACCTTGATGATCTCCCGCACCTTCTCCGGGGTGAGCTCCATGCGCTCGGCGATCTCCTCCGGCGTAGGCTCCCTGCCCAGCTCCTGGAGAAGCTGCCGCTGTACCCGGATGAGCTTGTTAATGGTCTCCACCATGTGCACGGGGATGCGGATGGTGCGGGCCTGGTCGGCGATAGCCCGGGTGATGGCCTGCCTTATCCACCAAGTGGCGTAGGTGGAGAACTTGTAGCCCTTGCGGAAGTCGAACTTCTCCACCGCCCTGATGAGGCCCAGGTTCCCCTCCTGGATGAGGTCCAGGAAGAGCATCCCCCTTCCCACGTAGCGCTTGGCGATGGAGACCACCAGCCGTAGGTTGGCCTCCACCAGCTTGCGCTTGGCCTCCTGACCCTCCCTCTCCTTACGCTGTAGGGCCCGCTTCTCCTCGCGGCTCAGCTTGTCCCCCATCTCCCGCAGCCTGGCGGAGGCCTTCTCGCCCTCCTCGATCTTCTTGGCCAGCTCCACCTCCTCCTGGGCGGTGAGCAGGGGGACCTTCCCTATCTCCTTGAGGTACATGCGCACCGGATCGTTGGTGGGGGTTTTCCCGGCCAGCTCCAGTTCCCTCTCCAGGCTATCCAGGCGGGAGGCATCCTTATCCTCTTCGTCCTCGAGGTCCTGGAGGCTTTCATCCGTAGGCCCGTCCACTACCTCAACGTTCAGCTCATCGAGGAGCATATAGAGGTGATCCATCTGCTCCGCGGTCAGGTTGAGGCCCTGCAGGGACTCGCTTATCTCGTCGTGGGTCAGGATGCCCCTGCCCTGGCCCCTGGAGAGCAGTTCCTTTATCTCGTCGTAATCGAGGTCTTTCCAGTCGTCCATATAAATCACCTGAAATGAGGGTTATTAAGATTAATCGAGCGCTCTCACGCTGTCCTTTAGCCAGCGCGGCCCCTTCTGAGCTCCCTCTTCAGGCGCTCGAGGGAATAAATCTCCTCCGAGAGCTCGCGTTCACGCTCATGATCCCTATGGGGCGCGGAGGAGAGACCTTCCAGCTCCTGCTTCAATCTTCTAATTTGACGTTCGATATAGAATTCCTTCAGCGTCGCCAGCAGGTCATTATATACCACAACGGCGTCTTCCACCCTCATATTATCAACATTCCCACTCCCGTCCAGAATTAACGCCGTGGCCAGGTTCCGGGCCGTCCCGGAATCCAGGCCCTCCACCAGGCGCCCCACCCGGCGATCGTCGAGGCCCTTCCCTCCCCCATCCTCCCGGTAGAGATCCAGGAGGGCGGAGAGGACCCGAGAGCAATCGGCATCCTCGAAGAGGGAGGGGTCCACCTCATCCAGCGCCCTCTCCACCAGAAAAGGTTGATGCAGCAGAAGGCGGAGAAGTTCCCTTTCCGCGCGCCCCTGTGGGGGTAAGAGGATGGAGGCCTCCGCGGCAGGGGCCGGCCCGGAGCTCCTCCCCCGCGCCCGCCGGTAGAGCTCCTGCACCGCCTGGTAGCTGGAACCCGCCCAGTCGGCTATGGTCCGGATGTGCCTTTCCTGGTCTATCTCCCCTCCCAGTTCGGCCACCAGGTAGACCGCCCGGCGCACGCCCCGCAGCCGCGCGTTAGTGTCCGAGGGGTCGTGTTCCTCGAGAACCTTGCGGAGGCAGAAGTCGACCAGGGGAACGCTGTTCTCCACCCTCTTCCTGAACCCCTCCGGCCCATGTGTGGTCACAAAATCCGCAGGGTCGGATCCCTCATCCATGACCATAACCCTCAAGTCGAGGTTAAAATCCTTCTGCAGATCCAGGCCCCTGAGGCTGGCACTGACCCCCGCCCGGTCCGCGTCGAAGGCCAGGATCACCCTTTCCGTGAGCCGGGAGAGGAGGCGGAAATGCTCCTGGCCCAGGGCGGTGCCCAGGGTGGCAGCCACGTTGCGGATACCATGTTGCCAGAGGAGGATAACGTCGGTATATCCCTCCACCAGGACGGCGAACCCCTCTTTCACTATCTCCCGGCGGGACAGGTTGAGGGCATAGAGATGGCGGCTCTTAACGTAGACGGGCGTCTCCGGGGAGTTGAGGTACTTGGGCTGCTCGTCCCCCAGAGTCCTTCCACCGAAGGCCACCACCCGGTCCTGCAGGTCCCGGATGGGGAAGATAACCCGGCCCCGGAAGCGGTCGTAAACGCCTTTCTCACCTCGGAGACCCAGGCCAGAGGCCAGAAAATCCTGGACCTCGAAACCCCGTCGCATGGCTTGGCGGTAGAGGAAGTCCCACCTCGGCGGGGCGAATCCCAGGCCAAAGATGCACACGGATTCCTCGTCGATCCCCCGGGACTTGAGGTACCTGCGCGCCGCCTCTCCTTCCTCGCCCTCCAGCAGGACGCGGTGGTATACCTCCGCCGCCCACTGGTTGATGCGATAGAGCCTCGCCCGCCTGCTATCCGGGCCCCCGGACTCGCGGGCGCCTCCCTGGTAGTGAAGGGTGAATCCCACCCGGGAGGCCAGCCTCTCCACCGCCTCCCGGAACCCTAGGCCCTCCCTCTTGCGGAGGAAGGTGAACACGTCGCCCCCCTCGCCGCAGCCGAAACAGTGGTAGAGCTGCTTGGCGGGGTCCACCATGAAGGAGGGGGTCTTCTCATCGTGGAAGGGGCACAGCCCCTTGAACAGCCTCCCGGCCTTCTTAAGCTGCACGTATTCGGAGATGACCTCCACAATGTCCACCTGTTCGCGGAGGCGCTCGATGTCCTCGTCCCGGATCCTCCCCCCGGCCAAGGGACTCACCTCAAAGCTCCCCCACCCACACGCGCGGCAGGAAATGCTCCTGGTACTTGCGCATGGCGTAGCGGTCGGTCATGCCGGCCACGTAATCACAGACCCTCACCCGCAGGTCCTCCTCCCCCTCCCGGAACTCCCGGGGCATCTCCTCGGGGTGCTCCAGGTAGAAATGGAACAGGTGCCGCAGGACCATGATGGCCTTGTCCTCCTCCTGCTTGGCTACTGAACCTATGTACACCCGCGCGAATAGGAAGTCGCGCAGCTCGTCCAGGGCGGCAGCCACCTCCTCGCTCTGCAGGATGTCCCCCCCGTCCCGGCTGGCCTCCACCAAGTCCCGCACCAGGGTGTCGATGCGCTGGTTGTGCCGCCTTCCCAGCACCCGTATGGGCCCCTCCGGCAGTTCCTCCTCGGTGAGGATGCCCGCCCGGATGGCGTCGTCGATGTCGTGGTTCACGTAGGCGATGCGGTCGGCGATGCGCACCACGCGGCCCTCCAGGGTGGCGGGAAGAGGGCTCTGGCCCGTGTGGTTGAGGATGCCGTCCCGGACCTCCCAGGTGAGGTTGAGGCCTTTACCATTATATTCCAGCTTGTCCACCACCCGGAGGCTCTGCTCGTTGTGCCGGAAAGGGGTGGGGGTGAGGTCGCGGAAGGCCTCCTCCCCCATATGCCCGAAGGGGGTATGTCCCAGGTCGTGCCCCAGGGCGATGGCCTCCGTAAGGTCCTCGTTGAGGCGCAGGGCCCGGGCTATGGTGCGCGAGATCTGGCTGACCTCCAGGGTGTGGGTGAGGCGGGTGCGGTAGTGATCCCCCTCGGGGGCCAAAAAAACCTGGGTCTTGTGCTTCAGGCGCCGGAAGGACTTGCTGTGGATGATGCGGTCCCGGTCGCGCATGAAGCAGGTCCGCAGGGAGTCGGGCTTCTCCTCCCTCAGGCGGCCCCGGCTCTCCCGGCTGCGCACGGCATAGGGAGAGAGCCATTCCTCCTCCCAGCGTTCTATCTCCTCCCGCACGCTCATCCCGGCACCTTTCCCTTCTCTCTCCGCGCTTTCCATCGCCGTTTATCGAACAGGGCCTGCGGGAAGCGCAGAGGCGCTTCCGTTCATCCCGCCGCCCTCTTCGCCTCGCGGGCCAGGCGCTTACCCAGGATGCGCGCCCTCTCCAGGGCGAAGGAGTCCTCCTGGGCCGGCTTCTGGGCGCACACTCCCTGGTGCCCGGCATCATCGTCCTGCGTTCCCTCCCCCACGACGCTCATCCCCTGGATCATGAGCATGTCATGGAGGGCCTTGAGGGTGGTCTCCTGGCCTCCAAAGCGGGCCGCTCCCACGCTCACCGCCGCTGCCGGCTTTCCCACCAGGGATTTGCGGGAACGGACGGCGCGGGTCTTGTCCCAGAAGGCCTTCAGCTGGGCGGAAACGGTCCCGAAGTAAACCGGGCTTCCGAGAACCACCGCCGCCGCCCCCTCCAGGGCCTCGCAGGCCTCATGGAGCGCCGCGGACTTTGCGTGGCAGGCCTCCTTGCAGGGGCTGGAACAGGCCACGCAGAAGGGGTTCTCCTGGTCCTTCACAACATCCATCACATGGATAATTTTTCCATCTACCCCCTCCTCCCGGGCCGCCTCCAGGACCTTCTCCAGGAGGAAGGCGGTGTTCCCCTTGCGGTTGGGGCTTCCGTTGACGGCCAGGATATACATGGCAGTGACCTCCTTTCCGGCAAGGCATTCAAGCGACTCGGCCGCCCGGACGGCTCCCGCGCAACCGAGCACGCGCCCCATGAAGATTGTATCCCGCCGTAATGTCAAGACATCGTCGGGGGGACCGCGGCGAATCCCCCCTGTGCTCGTCCATGGCGGGATTTCCCGGCCACACCTGAATGCGAACCGGCATGGGGCGGGAAGGCGCCTTCCAAACCCTTTCCGCGGGGCGCCGGCCCGGCTTACTTACACTGCCGGGCTTTACTTGGTGGCGTCCTGCACGTCCCCCAGGGCGGCGTGGGCGGCGGCCAGGATGGCCACCGGCACGCGGAAGGGGGAACAGCTCACGTAGTCCAGGCCCACCTCGTGGCAGAACTTGATGCTGCGGGGATCCCCGCCGTGCTCGCCGCAGATCCCCAGCTTTATCTTCGGATTGACCTTCCGGGAGAGCTCGCAGGCCATGCGCACCAGCTTGCCCACCCCCTCAACGTCCAGGGTCTGGAAGGGATTGTCGGTGAGGATGCCCTCCTCGATGTACTGGGGCAGGAACTTGGCCTCGGCGTCGTCGCGGCTGAACCCCAGGGTGGTCTGGGTGAGGTCGTTGGTCCCGAAGGAGAAGAAATCGGCCACCTCCCCGATCTGGTCGGCGGTCAGGGCGGCGCGGGGAAGCTCGATCATGGTGCCCACCTGGTAGTCCAGGTCCACCTCCATGGCCTCCTTGACTCCCTCGGCCACCCGGATTATCTTCTCCCGCTCGATCTCCAGCTCCTTGCGGAAGGCCACCAGGGGGACCATTATCTCCACCCTCGGGTCCTTGCCCTGCTTCTTGAGGTCGCAGGCGGCCTTGATGATGGCCCGCACCTGGGCCTCGGTGACCCCGCCCATGGTGCAGCCCACGCGGCAGCCGCGCAGCCCGAGCATGGGGTTGGCCTCCGCCTCGGCGCGCACCCGCGCCAGCAGTTTCTCCTTGGCCTCGTACTCCTCCCTCTCCCCCGGCACGTGCTTGAGGCGTTCCAGCTCTACGCGCAGCTCGGTGAGGTCGGGGAGGAACTCGTGCAGGGGAGGATCCAGGAGGCGGATGGTCACCGGGAGTCCGTCCATGATCTCTAGGATGGCCTCGAAGTCGCGGCGCAGGAGGGGCTCCAGCTCCATGAGGGCCTCCTCCCTTTCCTCCTCGGTCTCGGCCAGGATCATGCGCCTCACGATGGGCAATCGGTCCTCCCCGATGAGCATGTGCTCGATGCGGCAGAGCCCGATGCCCTCGGCGCCGAATTCGCGGGCGCGCTTGGCGTCCTCGGGAGTGTCAGCGTTGGTGCGCACGCCCAGGCGGCGTATCTCGGTGGCCCAGGCCAGGATCTTCTCCAGGTTGACGTCCACCTTGGGCTCGATGAGCTTCACCTCCCCCAGGATGACCTTCCCCGAGGTCCCGTCGATGGTGATGACGTCGCCCTCCCGGACCACCAGCCCGTTGACCTCGAAGATCCTCTCCGCCTGGTTGATCTTGATGGCCTCCGCACCGCAGATGCAGGGCTTTCCCATGCCCCGGGCCACCACCGCGGCGTGGCTGGTCATTCCCCCGTGGCTGGTGAGCACGCCCTGCGCGGCGATGATGCCGTGGATATCGTCGGGGGTGGTCTCCCAGCGCACCAGGATGACCTTCTCGCCGCGAGAGCCGCGCACCTCGGCGGTATCGGCGTCGAAGACCACCTCTCCCACCGCCGCACCCGGGGAGGCGGGCAGGCCCCTGGCGATTACATCGTACTTGGCATCAGGGTCCAGCCGGGGATGGAGGAGCTGGTCAAGCTGCTCGGGCTGTACCCGGGCCACCGCCTCCTCCTTGGTGATGAGTCCCTCCTCCACCATGTCCACGGCGATCTTCAGGGCAGCGGCCGCGGTGCGCTTGCCCGTCCGGGTCTGCAGCATGTACAGCTTCTTCTGCTCGATGGTGAACTCGATGTCCTGCATGTCCCGGTAGTGCTTCTCCAGCTTGTCCATGACTGAGGTGAGCTCCCGGTAGAGCTCGGGCATCTCCTCCGCCAGCTGGTCCAGGCTCTTGGGGGTGCGGATCCCGGCCACCACGTCCTCGCCCTGGGCGTTTACCAGGTACTCGCCGAAGCGGCGCTTCTCCCCAGTGGAGGGGTCGCGGGTGAAGCAGACTCCGGTGGCCGAGTCCTCACCCTTGTTCCCGAAGACCATGGTCTGCACATTGACCGCCGTTCCCAGGTCGTCGGGTATGTCGTACTGCTTGCGGTAGGTGATGGCACGGGGGTTGTTCCATGACCTGAATACGGCCCGGATGGCCAGGTCCAGCTGCTCGCGGGGGTCGGATGGGAAATCCCGCCTGGCCTTCTCCCGCACGATGGCCTTGAACTCCTCTACCAACTCCTTCCAGTCCTCCGCCGTCAGCTCCACGTCCTGGGTCACGCCGCGTTCCTTCTTCTTCTCGTTTATCCTCTCCTCGAAGAGGTCTCTGTCCACCCCCATGACGATGTCCGCGAACATCTGGATGAAGCGGCGATAGGCATCGTAGGCGAAGCGCTCGTCGCCGGTTTGGGCGGCCAGGCCCTTCACCGACTCGTCGTTGAGACCCAGGTTGAGGACGGTATCCATCATCCCGGGCATGGAAATGGCCGCTCCGGAGCGCACGGAGACCAGGAGGGGGTCCTCCTTGTCGCCCAGCCTCTTGCCCATCTTCTCCTCCAGGCGGCGGAGGTGCTCGTTGATCTCCTCCTGCAGGCCCGGGGGATATTCGCCCTGCGCTGTATAGTAATTGCAGGCCTCGGTGGTAATGGTGAACCCGGGCGGCACGGGCAGTCCCAGCCTGGTCATCTCCGCCAGGTTGGACCCCTTCCCGCCGAGGAGTTTCTTCATCCC
The DNA here is from genome assembly GCA_030019255.1 of Actinomycetota bacterium. Classification (NCBI taxonomy): domain Bacteria; kingdom Bacillati; phylum Actinomycetota; species Actinomycetota bacterium. Next base: position 212,175 of record JASEFK010000005.1, on the reverse strand, counting down.
CGCATCGCCTTCGTCGAAGTCGTACACATACTTGGTCATCTCCGATTCCCCCTCGCCTTCCTGTCCTGAATCTTCTAACCCGTATCTCTCGGCGTATGCGCGTTTCCGCCTCCTCCCACCCACATACCGGGAAGACCCTTAGTCATCCGGGCGGGAGGTCACCCGGACGGGACGGAATAATGGAAAAATTATAAACAATTATATTGAGCCCTGCACGGGTGGTTTAACGGGATTTCCCGGTGGAAACGCTGTTCTTCCTCCGTTTGGGGTCAGCGCTCCCCCTCGGTCACCACCTGGGTGAAATCGGCGAACTCCAGGAAGAGGGAGGCCACCTTCTTGAGGAGGGCCAGGCGGTTGTCGCGCAACCGCCGGTCCTCTCCCATGACGAAGATCTCGGAGAAGAAGCGGTCTATGTCCGGGGCCAGTTCCAGGAGCACCCCGAGGGCGGCCTGGTACTCCCCCGCGTCCAGGTACCCGCGCAGGGGATCCTGGGCCCAGGTGAGCTTGGAATAGAGGTTACGCTCTGCTTCCTCCCGTAGCAGATCCACGTCCAGCTCCGCGGCCTCCGAGCGGCTGGAGAGGTTGTAACAGCGCTCGAAGCCGGTGTAGGCCCTCTGCAGCAAGCCCCGGTTTCGCGCCTCCTGAAGGGCCTCCAGCCGCAGTCGCGCCTCGCACGGGTCCCTGAGGGCCAGGTCCAGGACCGCGGCCACCAGGTCGTAATCGAATCCCTCCCCGATGAGCGCCTGCCTCCACCGCTGCCGGCAGAACTCGCCCACCTCCCCGGCCACCGCATCGGGACGGGCGAAACCGAACCTCTCCGCCGCCACGGCGAGGAGGGAAGCGAAATCCAGGTGCAGGCCCGCCTTCGCCACCACGGAGAGAACGGCCACCGCCTGGCGCCGCAGGGCATAGGGGTCCTCCGATCCGCTGGGGATAAGCCCCACCCCGAAACAACCAGTCAGGTTGTCGACCTTCTCCGCCAGGCAGAGCACCGCGCCGGGAAGGGTTTCCGGGAGGCGGTCCCCGGCGAAGCGGGGCAGGTAATGCTCCTCGATGGCCGCGGCCGTCTCCCCGTCCTCACCCGCCGCCAGGGCGTAGATGCGCCCCATGACGCCCTGCAGGGAGGTGAACTCGACCACCATGGAGGTCACTAGGTCGGCCTTGCACAGCAGGGCCGCCCTCCGGGCCTTCTCCGCCGTCTCCTCGGGGAGGTGGGCGGAGCGGCAGACCTCCTCGCACAGGTCGGCCAGGCGCAGGGACTTGTCGTAGAGGCTGCCCAGCCTGGCCTGCCAGACCACCGATCTCAGGTCCGGCAGGCGGTCCTCGAGGGTCCGCTTCAGGTCTTCCTGGTAGAAAAAGGAAGCATCCTCCAGGCGCGCCCGCAGCACCCTCTCGTGCCCTCTCCGGATGATATCCTCCCTTTCGGGATCCCCGTTGTGCACCACCAGGAAGGCGGGAGCCAGCCGCCCGTCCTCTCCCTCCACCGGGAAGTAGCGTTGGTGCTCCTGCATGGCCGTCTCCAGGACCTCGCGCGGGAGCTGGAGGAAGCGCTCCTCGAAGCTTCCCAGGATTACGTAGGGGTATTCCACCAGGTCCACCACCTCGTCCAGGGTCTCGCCGGCGGGGACGGCGCGCAGGCCTTGCGAGGAGAGGGCTTCCTCCACGCCCTCGAGTATGGACTTCCGGCGCTCCTCCTCGTCCGCCAGCACGCGGGCCCGGCGCAGAACCTCCACGTAGTCGCGGGGAAGTGCCACCTCCACCTCCCCGGATGAAAGGAAGCGGTGTCCCCTGGTCAGCCTTCCCGCCCGCAGGCCCTCGAACTCCACGGGGACCACCTCCGTCCCGTAGAGGACCACCAGCCAGCGGACTGGACGGGCGAAGCGGAACTCCCCCTCCCCCCAGCGCATGGACTTTCGGAAGGAGAAGGAGCGGAGCACCTCCTCCACCAGCCCGGGGAGGATTTCCAGGGTCTTCCTCCCCTCCTCCCGGACCACGGCGAAGACGAACTCCCCCTTCTCCGTCTCCCTTACCACCAGGTCCTCGACCCGCACGCCCCGGGCGCGCGCGAAGCCCTCCGCGGCAGCGGTGGGATTCCCCCGCTCGTCGAAGGCCGCGGAACGCTGCGGACCCTTTACCATTTCCTGGTAATCAGCCTGCCTCTCCGCCAGGTCTTCCACCAGGGCGGCCAGGCGCCGCGGCGTGGAATAAACGTGGATCTCCCCGTGTCCGAGGCGTTCCCTTTCCAGGATGGAGAGGAGGTTGTCCCGGAGCTGCCTCCTCCCGTCCTGGACCGCTCCCCAGGGAAGTTCCTCGGTCCCTATCTCCAGGAGAAGGTCCCTGGCTCCTCCCCCGGCCATTCAGCATCCCTCCCGCAGCAGGGGGAACCCCAGCGCTTCCCTCTGCGCCAGGTAGGCGGAGGCCGTCCCCCGGGCCAGCTCCCTAACCCTGGCGATGTACCCGGTACGCTCGGTCACGCTGATCACCCCCCGGGCATCCAGGATGTTGAAGAGGTGGGAACACTTGAGCACGCAGTCGTAGGCCGGAAGCACCAGGCCCCTCTCCAGGAGCCTCTTGGCCTCCGCCTCGTAGCGGTCGAAGAGCTGGAAGGTCATCTCCGTATCCGCCTCGTCGAAGCAGTATATGCTCCACTCCACCTCCGCCTGCCTCTGCAGGTCCCCGTAGGTAAACTCCCCGTTCCAGCGGAGGTCGAAGACGTTGTCCACCCCCTGCACGTACATGGCCAGCCTCTCCATGCCGTAGGTGAGTTCCACGGAAACCGGCCGGCAGTCCAGGGAGCCGACCTGCTGGAAATAGGTGAATTGGGTGATCTCCATGCCGTCCAGCCAGACCTCCCACCCCAGCCCCCAGGCCCCCAAGGTGGGGCTTTCCCAGTCGTCCTCCACGAAGCGCACGTCGTGCTCCGCGGGGTCAATCCCCAGGGCACGCAGGGAATCGAGGTAGACGTCCTGCACGTCGTGGGGGGAGGGCTTGAGGATGACTTGGAACTGGGTGTGCTGGTGAAGGCGGTTGGGGTTCTCCGCGTAGCGCCCGTCGGTGGGGCGCCTCGAGGGCTCCACGTAGGCCACCCGCCAGGGCTCCGGCCCCAGGGCGCGCAGGAAGGTTGCCGGGTTGAAGGTCCCCGCTCCCACCTCCACGTCGTAGGGCTGCACCAGCACGCAGCCGCGCTCCGTCCAGTAGGACTGCAGGGCCATGATCATGTCCTGGAAGTACATACTCCACCTCCGGGTTCCGATCACGGCTATATTATCATCCACGGGGCACCGCGTCATGGGAGGCTCGCTCTGATTCCAGGAGCTCACCGGCCTGTTCCGCCACGGGAAAGGGCGCGGATCCGACGGCCGGCCGCCCTGCGGGGACGGCCCCCGGGGCAGGCGACCGTTACGTCAAGCGCAGAGCGCAAGGGCAGAAGGAGCCGGCGATCCAGAGACCCCTTAAGTCATGCACGGACGAAGGGCTCCGCGCACCCGCTCCCGGGTTCCATGGACGGAAGGGGCCGCCGGTTCAGAGGCCCCTGAAGGGGCGGGCCTCGGCGGGAGGTTCCACGGTGACCTCCACGTCGTATTCCGGGAAATCGGCGGTGATCTCCAGGCGCCCCTTCTCGGGGAGGAGGCCCAGACCCAACTGCTTGTTAAAAGGGGAAAGCTCAACGTCGGCGGCCATATATACCTGCCTGACGACCGGTGCGCCCTTTTGGAGGCAGACCCGTATCACGGGGTTGGAACCGGAAAGGATCTCCTCCAGCTCCTCGGGGGCGATGTCCAGGTCCTCGGCCAGCTTGCGCACCTCCTCCAGCTCCGAGATCGCCTTGATGTCGGGATGAACATCCAGCTCCACGCAGTCGAAGGTGCCTACCTTCTTCTCCCCCAGGTATTCCACGCTCACGGAGGCGGACAGCACCTCCGGAAGGGCCGCCAACAAGTCCGCCAGGGAAGAGGGTATGTCCTCGCTCACCCCCAGGCTCTCCGCGGATAGGGAGTACCAACTGCCCCCCACCTTAAGATAGGCCTGTCCCCCCACGTAGCGGAGGGAGACCTCCATGCCCAGAACCGTGAAGCGGGCTTCCAGGGCCGGGGCGCGCAGGTCAACCCAGGCGTCTCCCTGGACGTTGACGGTCATTCCGGTCTCCCCCTCCAGGGGAGAGACCGCCGCGTTGACCAGGGCGTGAACGCTCCCCGCCCCGGTGAAAGCTTGCGCAGCGGCCACCAGGTCGCTGGAATAATCCCGCTTCTGCTTCCCGCATCCGGCGCCCACTCCCAAGACCAGCAGGACGGCCAGAGCGGTGATGCCTGCGGTCACGGGCAGTGGGTGAATCCTGCGCAATCTTCCAGCTCCTTCCAACGGCTATCCCTCGCTATCCCTTGTAAAGAAGGGCAGTTTCCGGCTTGGTGATCTCCACCTTCTGGTTGTAGCGGGGGAAGGTTATCTCCATGATCACCTTGACCGTGTAGGAGGGGGAGTCGCCTTCGCCCTTCTGCACCATCTCGATGTTGTACAGGGTTCGTCTCAGGACCAGGTATTCCTTGTCGAACCAGTATTCGTAGTTGACACTGGCCTCCTTAAGCTGTTCCTTTATCCTTTCCAGCTCGGCCAGCTTGGATTCATCCAGTTGGCCCTCCCCCCGGATCATGTTGAGGAACTCCTCGTCCTCCATGATGGCGTCGAAGTTGGGAACCATGGCAATGTGGTAGCAGTCCCTCCCGTCCACCACCTCGTCCTGGAGGCGGGTTATCTTTTGGAAGTTATCCAGGTACTCGGCGGTGTTCCTGGCGATCTCCGAGACGCTGGGGATGCGCAGGGTGGATTCGGAGGGGAGCTCGTACCACCGTTCCCCGTCCGCGGCGCGGAAATATTGCACTCCCTCGTAGAGGATGTAGTCGAATTCCTTATTGAAAGTGGACCAGGTCAAGTGGGCCCTCGCGTTCTCGGTGGCGGCGTCGTAATCGCCCTCCCCGGTCAGCCTCACCTCTGCCGTGTAGGGTTGCTTTCCGGTGGGAGGAACGATGAAGGCGTAGTCGAAGACATAGTGGAGGGAGCCGACCTCGTCAGTGGCGTTCAGCCCCTCCAGCATGATCTTCTCCGGGGTGGCGTTCTCCGGCACCTCTCTCCGGAGAAGGCCCTCGGTGTTACCTTTTCCACAGGCGGCCATGCCCAGTGCCAGGGAAAGGCACAGAAAAAGGATGGCTGCCGCAGCATAGATCCTCGCAACCCGCATATCTCTCCCCTCGCCTACAGGTCCGGGAGGCCGCTCCCGTTCCGGAAAAGCCGCCCTAAAAATACCACATGCAAGCCTTAACGGTTAAGACGGCGCATCACCCGGAGAGGTTCAACGCCAGCAATGGTGAGTCGCCCCTTAGTTTCGATGAAAGAGGTACCGGATCGGGGCGTCCCACAGGGCAACCTATACCCGGGCATACGCATGGTCTTCCGGGTTCCCGCAACATTGACGGAAAGCGGTTCCCTTGATGTTTAATGGGTAAGAGGCGACAGGACGACCAACCGGCGCAAGCCTGTCGTCCGCTCCGGATATATCGGGCCGGATCGCCGGGGAAGTCGGGAAGGGTCATGAAATACGGCAAACAGGTCTCCTCGGGAGGAGTCCTTTTCCGCCCCGCCGAAGGCGGATACGAGGTGGCCGTCATCCGGCTGAAGGGAGGGAAGGTACACGCCCTCCCCAAGGGCCTGGTGGAGGAGGGTGAAGACCCCCTGGAAACCGCCGTTCGTGAGGTCCGGGAGGAAACTGGCATGGAGGGAGAGCCGGTGGCTCCCCTGGGCTACGTCCGCTATTACTACTATTCCCCCGAGGAGGATACCCGGTACTTCAAGCTGGTCCACTTCTACCTCCTCCGCTACCGCCGAGGGAGCGAGGAGGGCCACGATTGGGAGGTGGAGGGGGTGGAGTGGATGCCCCTCGACCGGGCCCTTCAGGCCCTTTCCTACAAGGGTGAACGGGAGATATTGGAGAAGGCGGCCGCCATCCTCGAGAGAGCCGGAAAGGACGAGGGAGCGGTAAACACACCGGAGACCGGGGACGGGAAAGAAGCCACCTCATGATTGGGAGCCGTACGAGAGACGGCTAGGGAGAAAAGTGGATGGTACACCGGAGGCTACCGCCTCGAAGAGGATCTTCACCCTGGGGACCAGCACGCGGACCCTTGAGGAGTTCCTGGACGTGCTCGCGGCTTGGGGGATCAAACGCGTCTGCGACGTGAGGTCCTTTCCGACCAGCCGGAGGTACCCGCATTTCTCCCGGGAAGCCCTCTCCTCCTACCTGGAGGATAAGGGACTGGGCTACCGCTGGATGGGAAACCTCTTGGGCGGGTACCGCAAGGGCGGCTACCGGGCGCACATGGAGACCCCGGAATTCAGGAAGGGCATCGAGGAGCTGGAGAGGGCAGCGGCGGAGATGCCCTCGGCCGTGGTTTGCGCCGAACTCCTGCCCTGGAAGTGCCACCGGAGGTTCATCGCCGAGGCCCTCCAGAGCCGCGGGTGGGAGGTGGTGCACGTCATCGACGCCCGCCGCTCCTGGACCCCGAGTCGTTCCGGCTCGCAGGCCGCCTTCAGCCTGGATGATTCGCAGGACAACGGCGGTTGATGCCCGGAGGGACTGTCTCCGTAAATCACTCCAGGCATGGCCTCAGGATACCAACTGTACGGGCTAAGTGCCTACCAGACGGGTTGAAGTCCAGGGCGATCGGCACTCAAGGAATAACCAGGTTTTACTGGATTTTTCCAACATGTCCGAGTTGTGGTCCGGGGGGATCCGTGCGCACGGAATCACCAGCGCAAACCGGCCGGAATCCGGGAGGGTGCTTTCTCGATCCCGCCGCCCAACCCGTAACCCCATCCGGAAAATGGTGCTTTTTATTGTCCCGTGGCCGGCCCATCTCCATCCTTTTTCGCCCTTTTATTACCCGTTTGGGTGATGTAGAGAGGCGCTGACCCACGCCGAGGTTGCGGATGTAGGCGAAAAAACCGTTACCAGATCATGGTGACGGGAAGTTTCAGGGGGTAAGGATGTTCGGAAGAAGGAGAGGGACCCCGCACGGGGAGACCGTCATGGGCAAACCAGCTTCCTCGCCGCCCCGGGAAGATTCCTCGCCCGCCCCGGAAGAGGAGATACGGCTTTTCGACAGGGGCAGGAGGGATCTCCTCTACCTGGCCGTGCTCATTGCCCTCATCCTGGGCATCGCCGTGGTGGTCTACGCCTTCAACCTGGAGATGCTCAGCGGCCTTTTCGGCTCCGACTATTTCAACAACTTCACCCGCGTAAGCCTCGCCCTCCTCATCGTGGCCTTCGTCGCCTACCTGATGAGGCGGGAGAGGGATTACAGCCGGCAGTCCATGAGGGTCTTCGAGGAACTGCGCCGCACCACCGACGGCCTCCGCAAGCAGATGGAAGACCTTACCGCCCTGCTGGAGGTCTCCAAGCTGGTGGCCATCGCCGACGACCTCCACGCCAGGCTGGAGAAGAAGATGCCCCACATGAAGGGGCACTGGAAGAGGGTGGCCTTCTACGCTGTGGAGATCGCCCGCCGCATGGAGCTGGACGAGGATTACGTGCGCCTGGTGGAGAGGGCGGCCAACCTCATGGACATCGGCATGCTCCAGGTGGCGGGCCAGCTCTCGGACGCTGCTTTTCGGGCCGGGGAACTGGCGCCCGCGGACAAGGAGATGATAAAGAGGCATCCCTTGCTGGGGGCGGAGATGCTGGCGGCCATCAGGCCCAACTGGGAGATTATCCCCATCGTCCGCGGACATCACGAATGGTGGAACGGGATGGGCTATCCCGACGGGCTGAAGGGGGAATCCATACCCCTCGGGGCGCGCATCCTGAGCGTGGCCGACGCCTTCGTGGCCATGACCTCCTGGAGGGGCTACCGTGACATCAAGGAGGTGAAGGAGGCGGTGAAGGAAATAACCACCTACAGCGGGGTGCAGTTCGACCCCCGGGTGGTGAACGCCTTCCTGGCGGTGATGACTCCCCGCATCTACGGCATGGAGGGCGAGGGGGAAGCGGTGGAGGAGCTAAGGCTCCTGCGGGAGATAAACGTCGAGCCTTCGCCTCCGCGGAAGGCCCCGCATCCCCTGTGAAGCCGGCGGCGGGAATCGGCCGCCTTCCTTGGTGCCAGTAGAACAATTACCCGAAGATTGCCGGGTGGTTCGATGGGCGGTACCCACGTATCGGGTTTGCATCCCGCATGACCTCAGGCCTCCCGAAAAGCCCTTTGCGAACCGTCCGCCCCTCTGCCGCAGGACCGAAGGGGTAGCTAAATGGAATAGAGCTCCTCGTCGCTCATCAGCTCGAAGCCACCCGCCCGGAGGACCTCCTCGGCCTCGGGGATCTTCTCCACCTCCACCACCAGCACGGCGGTGCGGCGGTCCTGGACCACGAAACCGTAGGCGTCCTCTATGTTTACCCCCCTCTCGCCCAGGGCGCGGCAGACGCGGTGCAGGCCGCCGGGGCGGTCGTCCATGAGCACTGCGATGACCTCCTTGAGGTAGGCGGAAAAGCCCTCCTTCCGCAGGGCCTCGTGGGCCCGGCGCGGGTCGTCCACCAGGAGCTTCACCACCCCGTAATCGTCGGCGCCGGCGATGGTGATAGCCCGGATGTTCACGTTTTCCTCCATGAGAACCTGGGTGAGCTTCTCCAGCCGTCCGGGCTGGTTCCGGGCGAAGACGTTGACCTGGTGCGCCATGATCAATCCCCCCTCGCGTGGTCCCGCATGTCCACCACCCGTACCGCCTTCCCCTCCCCGGCGGGTAGGGAACCCGGCTCCATGAGCTCCACCTGCGGGGTCACCAGTATCTCCTGGCGCAGCTCCTGCACGATGCGGCGGCGCAGCTGGTTCAATTCCCTCACCTCGCCATGCCAGAGATCGCCGGAGACCTCCACCTGGACGCGCATCTCGTCCCGGTTCTCCACCGTCTCCAGCACGATGCGGTAATTGGAACCCACTCCCAGGACCCCCAGGAGCACCCTCTCTACCTGCATGGGGAAGACGTTGACCCCCTTGACGATGAACATGTCGTCCGTGCGCCCCTTGATTCGGGAGATGCGGCGGTGTGCCCGCCCGCAGCGGCAGGGCCCAGGGAAGACGCGGGCCAGGTCGTGGGTACGGTAGCGCAGGAGGGGCATGCCCTCCCGGTGCAGGGTGGTGAAGACCAGCTCGCCCTCCTCGCCCTCGGGCACGGGCTCCAGGGTCTCAGGGTCGATGACCTCCAGGAGGAAGCTGTCCTCCCAGACGTGCATCCCCTCCTGGAAGGGGCACTCGAAGGCCACCCCGGGTCCGCTCATCTCCGAGAGCCCGTAGGAGTTATAGGCCTTGATTCCATAGGATTCCTCCAGTCGGCGGCGCAGGCTCTCCGTGTGGGGTTCGGCGCCGATGAAGGCGATGCGCAAGCTGGTGTCCCGATGCGGATCCAGGCCGAGCTCGCGGAAGACATCCAGGAGGTAGAGGGCGTAGCTGGGGATGACGTGGATGACCGTGGTCCCGAAGTCCCGCATCAGCTGTATCTGGCGCTTGCTGTTTCCCGAGCCCGCCGGGATGACCAGAGCGCCGATCCTCTCCGCGGCGTAGTGAAAGCCGAGGCCCCCAGTGAAGAGCCCGTACCCCATCATGTTCTGGAAGACATCCGAGCGGCGTACCCCGGTCATATACATGCACCGGGCCACCAGCTCCGTCCAGGCCTCGATGTCCCGGGCGGTATGGAAGATGACCGTGGCCTGCCCGGTGGTGCCCGAGGAGGAATGAAGGCGCACCACGTCCTCCAGGGGGACGGTGAGGAAGCGCCGCGGGTCATCCCCGCGCAGGGTCTCCTTGTCCATAAAGGGCAGGGCCCGCAGGTCGGCGAGGGAGCTCACCTTGCCGGGATCGAATCCCGCCTCCCGGAACCATTCCCTGTAGAAGGGACTCCTGCCACAGCGCTCCAGCACTTCCCGCAGCCGACGCAGCTGCAGGTTCCGTATCTCCTCCTCGGATAGGAGCTCCATCTCCGGTTTCCAGAACCCTCCCTCGGCCATCCCTTCCTCCCTGACCCATTTCCTTACGTGTCCGGGCGGGCCCTTCCCCGCCATCCTGCCCCGGCTCCGCGGCGGCCACCAATATTTAATCCCACTCCGGAGGAATAGTGCACGCCTGCACCATCAGCCCGCCTTCCCCGCCTTCAAGAGAGGTTCACCGTCCACACCCATTACGGTGAAACAGCGCAAGCTGAATTGGCCATCTCCCCGCCCGGCCACGGCCGGCCGAGAGGAGGCAGTGAAAACGGCGGGCGCGTTGAGACGGGCCGTTATCGGCTCTTCTCCTATATAATAATGGGCATGGGCGTCCGGGAGGGTACGTCTTGAAAGGGAGGGAGGCGCATGCGCGACCCCGTCAAACGCTTCTTCAAGATGTTCGGCAACCGTAACCTGGAGGGGTTCATCCACGGCTACCTCTACGGACGGTTCCCCAACGCCTACGTCTACCGCCTGGGAAAACTCATCAACATGGCGGAGAAGGAGCCTCCCCACGACCTTCCCCCTGAGCTGGAGGACATCCTGGACGTGGTGGTAGGGAAAGTGGCGCGGGAGACCCTCGACCCTGCCACCAGCACTTATCACGCCAAGGTGGTGCGCACGGAACACGCCGTGGACCTGGTGAACGTGAAGGAGAACGTCTACCTTCCCCGTCAGGAGAAGGTGGTCCCCTACCCCATCGCTAACGACATCATCCTCGAGGACCCCGATCACATCGGGGTCATCGAATGCCCATGCCGGCACACGCAGAACAATCCCTGCCTCCCCCTGGACGTCTGCCTAATAGTGGGGGAACCCTTCCTGGGCTTCCTGGAGGAGCATAAGCCCAATAACTTCCGCCGCCTCCTTCCGGAGGAAGCGGCGCGCATCCTCAAGGAAGAGCACGAGAGAGGGCACGTGCACTGCGCCTACTTCAAGGACGCCGCCGGGGGCCGTTTCTTCGCCATCTGCAACTGTTGCTCTTGCTGCTGCATAGGCATGAAGTCCTACCTGGCCTTCGGCTCACCCAACATATGCTCCTCCGGCTACGTGGCCCGGGTGAACCCGGAGGAATGCAGCGGCTGTGGCAACTGCGTGGAGGCCTGCCCCTTCAAGGCACTGAACTTGGAGGACGACCTGGTGGCGGAGGTTGACGTTGGGCGTTGCTTCGGGTGCGGGGTGTGCGTCTCCCGCTGCGAGCTGGAAGCGATCGCCCTGGAGCTGGACCCAGAAAAGCCCGCCCCCATGGATATCAAGTCTCTGGTCGCGGAGGCGGAAAGCGGCGCCACGGCTTGAGGGCACGGTCATGATCACTTCTCCGGCCCGTCGCGGTGGCCGGAGGCAGCCCGAAGATGTCCAATCGAAATTAATTTGGTATATATTACCAACATAGTGTTTACCATGAGACCCGGCACCCGGTCCAGGCTGGGCCCCGTCGACGCAGGCATTCACCGGCGCCGGGGAAAATGAAGGACGGAAGGGATGCCATCGGCTTTTTCCCGCCTCCCGATCATCGGCGGAAGACCACTTGTTGAGGCCAGCCTGTGGAGAAAAATCTCAAGCTGGTGAAATATCCTCGATCAGCGGCGGAAGACCACCACCAGGTGGGGCCAGAGCTCGCGAAAGCCGAGGCTACGATACAGGGAAATGGCGGCGTGGTTATCCTCGCGCGCCTCCAGGCGCACAACTTTCCCCCGGGAAAGGGAGCGGCTGCAGAGTAGACTGCAGACCGCCGCCGCCAGCCCCCGGCGACGGAACCGCGGCAGAGTGTAAACCCCCCCGAGCTCGTCCGCCCGGGGAGTGACTGCCTCCATCTCCGCCTTGGCGGCCGGTTTTCCTTCCCAGCGGGCCAGAGCCGCCGCGCCCGCTTCCACCAGGCGCAGCATGCGCAGCCTTATCTCCCAGTCCCTGGAAACGCTTCCCATGTACTCCAACTGGAAGGATCTTTCCAGGCCCGCCAGTGATTCCAGGTCCTCCTCTTCGGCCTCCTCGGCCAGCTCCGGCTTGCGTGGAACGAAATCCCCCGGCTCCAGGACCAGGGACACCTCCTCCTCCCGGCGTACGACTGCCCCGGAGAGCTCCGGAAAGTCGGCCAGTATGCCCTCCACCTCCTCGCGGCGCCCGGTCATGGCCACCGGCGGTCCCCAAAGGTCCATGGCCGACCGGACCAGGAACCGGGCCTCATCCGCCCCGGCGGCCGTCCTCCACAGGCCCAGGTTGTCGCGGAAGAGTACCCCCCTTATCCGCCCCCCAGAGCGCACGGCGAGGAAAGCGCCCTGCTCCGCCAGGCCCAGGTTGAGGAGGCCCCAGCGCCTCACGGTCCACACCAGGCGGAGATTGGCCACCGGATCTCGCTCCAGGAAGGAGAGGAGCTCCCTCTCTTCTCCCGGCTCCACGAGCTCGCACGATAATCTGTCTCGCATTTCCGCCTCACGCCCCAGGTTACCGGAGCGAGTCATCACGAGCAAAACGCCTCCTCTTAAAATGTCTCACCCCTGGATGACGCCAGGGGTCAGGATGGAGTTTCCGGGGCCCGCCTGAGGGATTACCGTTCCCCGTTTCCGCCTTCTGTTACAATTAAGGCGTGGAGAGAGAACGGGAAACGGACCTGATCGCGGAGTTCACCGCGCGCTATTCCTTCCCCCTGGATGACTTCCAGCTCCAAGCCATAGAGAGCCTGGCCCGTGACCGCTCCGTCCTGGTGGTGGCCCCCACCGGGTCGGGGAAGACGGTGGTGGCGGAGTTCGCGGTGTGGCTGGCGGAGAGGATGGGGGGAAGGACTTTCTACACTACTCCCCTCAAGGCGCTCAGCAACCAGAAGTTCCGCGACTTCGGAGCCGCCTACGGCCCGGAAAAGGTAGGCCTCCTTACGGGGGACAACAGCATCAATTCCCAAGCGCCGGTGGTGATCATGACCACCGAGGTGCTGCGCAACATGATCTACGAGCGCTCCCCGGACCTCATTGACCTCCGCTACGTGGTCCTGGACGAGTGCCATTACCTCATGGACCCCTTCCGGGGACCGGTGTGGGAGGAGATCATCATCCACCTCCCCACGGACATCAAGATCGTGGCCCTCTCGGCCACCGTCTCCAACTACCGGGAGTTCGGGGAGTGGCTGAACGACCTGCGAGGGGACGTGGACGTGGTCTACCACGACCGCCGCCCCGTTCCCCTGCGGCATTACTACCTCATCGGCGGCATCATGGTCAACCTGCTCTCCGACCGCGCCCCGGGGGTGGTGGAGGAATACGAGCGTTCCATGAAGCAGAAGGGGCGCGGGGGGAAGAGGCCGCGTACCCGTCACCTCATACCCCGGCGGGCGGACGTGGTGGAACGTCTCCGTAAGTCGGGGATGCTCCCGGCTATCTACTTCATCTTCAGCCGGGCCGGGTGCGACGCCGGGGTGGCCCACTGCCTGGAAGAGGGGGCGGACCTGACCACCCCGGAGGAGAAGAGGGCCATCGAGGAGCAGGCCCTGGCCCGGGTGGCCTGGCTTCCCGAGGAGGACCTGAAGGTGTTCGGTTTCGACCACTGGCTGGAGGCCCTCAAGCGGGGGCTGGCCTCCCACCACGCCGGGCACCTCCCCATCTTCAAGGAGATAGTGGAGGACCTCTTCGCCCAGGGCCTGGTCAAGGTGGTCTTCGCCACGGAGACCCTTTCCCTGGGGATAAATATGCCCGCCAAGACGGTGGTCATCGAGTCCCTGTTCAAGTTCACCGGGGAATCCCACGAGTTCCTCACCCCCACCGAGTATACCCAGTTCACCGGCCGGGCTGGCCGCCGGGGCATCGACAAGGTGGGCAACGCGATCACCCTGTACAACCCCATGGTCCCCTTCTCCCAGGTGCGCAGGCTGGCAGAGATGGAAAGTCTTCCCATAATTTCCAGCTTCTCCCTTTCCTACAACATGGTGGTCAACCTGCTGCACTACTACGACGTGGAGACCACCGTGCACATGCTCAACTCCAGCTTCGCCCAGTTCCACGCCGACCGAGAGGTGGTGCGCCTGGAACGCTCCCGATCCCGCCTGGCCAGGCGTATGCAGGCCCACTGGAAGAAGATAGACTGCCGGCGCGGGGATCCCATGGCCTACCTGTTGACCCGCGGGGAGATATCCCGCCTGGAGAAGGAGATGGCCACCGAGCGCCGGAGGCGGAGGCGGGAACTCGTCAACCGGGAGCTGGAGGAGCTGGTCCCCGGGGACGTGCTGGTGCTCCACCGCAGGGGTTCCCGGCGGGCGGCGGTGGTGCTCTCCATCTCCGAGGACAAGCACGGCGACCCGCGCCTGACGACCCTGGACGACCGGGGCCGGGTCCTCAAGGTATCCTACCAGCATTTTCCATATCCACCCCAGGTCATCGGCCACCTGGGCAAGCCCTTCCTCCCCGCCCGAAGCAAGGCAGAGGAGAAAAGGCTGCGGCAGGCCCTGGCCGGCTTCCGGGTCCCGCCGCCCCAGGAGTGGGAGGAGGAATTCCACCTCCCCCACCGCGAGGAGTTGGCCTCGCTGCGGGAGGAGCTGGAGGTGAATCCCTGCCATGCCTGCGAGAGGCGCGAGGCCTGCCTGGAGACCTGCCGGAACATCCGCAACCTGCAGGCGGAGATGGACCGCGTGCAGAGGCAGATGGAGGCGCGCAGCGACGTGTCCTCCCGACGGCTGGCCAACGTCATGCGGGTGCTGGAGCGCCTCGGCTACCTGGAGGGGGAGAAGCCCACCCCTAAGGGCATCGTCCTCTCCCGCATCTACAACGAGTGCGACCTCACCCTGGTGGAGTGCCTGGAGGAAGGCCTGTTTTACCCCCTGGACGAGGCGGAGACCGCGGCCCTGGCCTCCGTCTTCGTCTTCGAGACCCGGGAGGGCCCCACGCCCCGCCGCAGGGGAGGGAGACCTTACCGGGAACCGGCCCAGGCCCCCTCCATTCCCACCCCCGCCCTGGAGGAAGCGGTGGCCGCGGCCCGCAGCCTGGAGGGACGGATAAAGGCCCTGGAGAGGCGAGAGGGCCTGGACCTCCTGCGGCTCCTGGACCCCGGCTTCATCCCCGTGGTCTACGACTGGGCCGCGGGGGAGGACCTCTCCTACATCTCCTCCGCCTATCCCCAGTACTCGGCGGGGGATTTCGTGCGCTCCATGAAGCAGGTCCTGGACGTCCTGCGCCAGATGAAAGAGATCACCGAGGACCCTCTCCTGGCGGAGAAGTTCTCCGGGGCCATGGACCGCGTCCACCGCAGCATCGTGGCCTACACCAGCGTGGTGGACGCCATGGAGGAAGAGCTGGAGAGCGGCATCCCCGGTCGCTGAACCGCGTCACCCTCGAGCCCGACCGCAAACTCGGTCAAGACCACGGATATGTCGGGACATTAAATCCCTTGCGACCACCGCACGGTGCTCGGAAGTGGCGGGTCCGGGCGGCGACGCCGGGCGAAGTTGCGAGAAGCACGCGGAAACAAGGCATGGTGTTTAAGTGCTGCGCTGCTGGTATAAAATAGAAAAAGCTCGGCGGGATTCGAGGTTGAGAACGCGATTCCTATCGCATTACCCGACGGGTCAAGGCGGCGGGGGCGCATGCCGATATGATAAAATTGGAAAGATTGGAATGTTATTTCCTTTTTTCGGAAAGGAGAAGGACGTGAAAGGGGTCCGGGAATGAAGAGGAAGATACTCATTGTCTTGCTCTGCTTCTTCCTCCTATCCATGCTCATGGGCTGGTCCTGGGCGCAGGGGGAGAAGGGGGGAGAGGAGGCCCAGGCCGGTACGGCGGAAGAGGAACAGGCGGTCCAGGAACCCGAAAAGCCCCACGTCACCTGGGGGGATTACCGTTACATATTCCGCGACGTTGTCCCCTCCGCGGACGTCGACCCACAGAGCGCCATCATCGACGTCCATTCGCCGGGTGCATACAACTCCGCCTGGAGCGGCGCCAATTACGTGCATCTGTATATGACCGTGGAGTGGCTGACCAACGACCGCTCCCTGGATTACATGCCCCTGCAGCTCATCTTGCACGGCGGGGGCCGCTCCTACATCCTCTACGGGAAGGGATCCAGCTCCAGCTCCTACCTCTGGAGGAGGGGAAACCACACGTATAACGACCTCGGGGCCCGCTACCCCGACCATCTGGGTGGAAGTGTGCGCCTGTTTTTCACCTTCGACACCAACGGCGCGGCCATCGATCCCAACACCGCCTACATCGAGGTCAACGGGCTGCTGGAGACGTGGGACAACAGCCTTCCCAGCAAAACCTACACCTACCACGTGAACCCCTTCGGCTACGCGCAGGACCCGGGGTGGACCAGGGACGGCAGCACCTACTTCACCACCACCCACCTGGCGGACATACCCCTTTCCCAGATCATGGAATACTGACCCTCGGTACCACGCCGCAGCCGGGGGCGGGAGATCCCGCCCTTCTTTCCGTGGGTGGCCTTCCCGCCCTCCCCGCCTTCCCGAGCGGGACACGGCCCTTCCTCCTCCGTGGTCCAGGAAGCTCAACCGGCCGGGACGGGGAGTCGAATCATCGTGATGATGTTTGGTGCCATCCACAGCAACAGGATTGTTGGAGCTGTCAACCCCGTGGACCCGTGAGTCGAATCATGGTGATGATGTTTGTTGACATTAATGATGACGGACCTGAAAGATCTTCGCCTGGACGTGGCGTCCCGGATGGAGAGGGAATCGGCCGGCGGATGGACGCAGCGCACGCGAAAGATGGTGTTTCCGCGATCTCCCGGACAGAAAAAGGCGGCCGGGGACAGGAAACGGTGGACGGGGGATAGAATGAGATGGAAGCGTGATAAATCTCTCCCGGGAAACCGTATCCATGTGCCGGCTCCCGGCGGGGAATTGCTTATCTGACAGGGATGGCTGGGAAGGGTCCTCCCGGCATGGACCTTCGGGGCGAGCCATGGACATGGACTTCCGCAGAAAACTGGCCGGACAGCTTACCGCCTTCGCGGTGGCGGGCATCCTGGCGGCGGCGCTCATCATCCACCTGCCTCACGCCCAGAAGATGGACCATTCCATGCTTTACGTGATCCTCGCCGCCCTCTCGGTCTTGGTGCTCGCCCATCACCTCATCCTCCTTTACCCGAGCAGGCAGGGGAAGATCCTCCCCCGCGTACCGCCCTTCTTCCTGGGGCTGACCATCTACTACGCCATGGTGTCCGCCGCCGTCTTCTTCAGTGACGGGCTGTTAAGCCCCCTCTATTACGCCCTGCTGCCCGGACCGGTGATAGCCGGGACCTTCTTCGAAACGGCAACCGCGGTGGCCAGCACCTCCATCCTGGCCGCCATGTACCTGGCCGCCTCCCTCACCTCCCGACCCTTTGCGGCGCAGGGCCTGCAGCCCCTCTTCCTCAACCTTCTCTACCTCTACCTGGCCTGTTTCCTCTCCAACCGGATAGCCCTGGGGCTGCGGCGCTTGGAGGAGTCGCGCCGGGAGGTCGCCAACCTGGGAGATTTCATCCGTCGCCTGGAGAAGGCCAAATCGGAGTACGTGTCCATGGTGGCCCACGAGATACGTACGCCCCTCACCTCTATACAGGGTTTCGGCGAAATGGCGGCCTCCCCGGGTACACCCCCGGAGAAGAAGCGTGAATACTACCGTATCATCCTCTCGGAGTCGGAACGTCTCTCCCGCCTGGTAACCAACCTGCTCAGCCTTTCCCGTATCGAGGCAGGCCTGGAGCTCAACCGGGAACCGGTGAATGTCCCCGACTTGATCACCGGGGAGATGGATTTCTTCCGATCCCAGACGGATATCCACCACCTGGAGTACCTGGGCTCACGGGACATTCCCACTGTCTACGCCGATCCGGAGCGCCTCCGCCAGGTGGTGCAGAACCTGCTCAGCAACGCCATCAAGTACTCGCCCGGGGGCGGTAAGGTGGAGGTGGAAACGGGGCTGGAAGGAAAGTACGTGACCATATCCGTGCGGGACGAGGGAATTGGGATTCCCCCCGAGGAGCTTCCCCGCATATTCGAGAGGTTTAGCCGGGTGGAGAGGGACGAGGCTACGAGCATCAGCGGCACCGGCCTGGGTCTGGCCATCGTCAAACACCTGGTGGAGCTGCACGGAGGGAAGATAACCGCCCGGAGCGAGCCCGGAAAGGGAAGCGCCTTCACCGTGTACCTCCCCGTCCGAGGGGGTGAAAGCCGGTGAGGCGGGAGGTTTCGTATCTCCGGAAGTGCAACCTCCTCCACCTCGAGGGTATGGTGGCGAGAGCGGGAACGCGGTATCGCTTCCCCGGCGTGGAGGATCACGGAAACCGGGGAGTGAGGTTGGATGTTCAGGGGTAACATTTCCCGGACCCTGGGCAACTTCATCTGGGTGACCGTCCCGGTGGTCGCCGCGCTTCTCTTCCTGCCCCACGGGGTGGAGATGAATCCCTTCTCGGCGCTTCTCCCCCTGCTGGGAGTGCTGCTGGTCAACACGGTTACCCTCATCCTGCCCTACCGGGAAAGCGCCCTCTCCCGCTTCCTGGTGCCCCTGATCTTCCTCCTCCTGGTGGTGGACCTGGCCCTGGTGGCGGGGTCCATCTCCCTTAGCGGGGGAGCGCGAAGCCCCCTCTTTCCCCTCCTTCTCCTGATAACCGCCTTCGGGTGCGGGTTGCTCTCCACGCCGGGCCTGTCCGCCGCCCTGATGACTTTCTCCGCGGTCGCCCACCTGGCAGCCACTATGGCTTTCAACCGCCCGTCGACCGGGGAGACCCAGCTCATCTGCTCCCAGGTCTTCTTCCTGTTCTTCGTCTCCTTCCTCTTCGACCGCCTGAGCGCGGAGGCCCGGCGGCAGTACCGGGAGAGGTACCGTTCCATGGAGGAACTGCGCAAGCTCGCGGAAATGAACCGGGCGGCCTCGGGCTTCGTCTCCGCGGTGAGCTTCGAGATGCGCACCCCCCTCACCTCCTTGCAGGGCTTCAGCGAGATGCTGGTCTCCAAGCCGCTGGATAGGGAGACGGAAAGGGAATACGTGTCCATAATCCGCCGGGAGGCGGAGAATCTCGGCCGGCTGGTGGAGGACCTCCTGGACGTTTCGCGCCTGGAATCGGGGAAGGCGGTCCTGCAGCGCGAGCCCTACCCCCTGGAAAAGCTGGTCGAGGCCGGGTTGCCCATCCTGGAGCCGGTGTGCGACCCGCGGGAGGTCATGCGCGGCTTTCCGCCCGACCTTCCCGCGGCGATGGTGGACGTGAAGAGGATGGGCCGGGTGATAAACGGCATGTTCGACTTCATCTCCCGCCGCTTCGGGAGCGGCTCGGAGGTGCGCGTTTCCCTGAAGGCAGAGGGGGAGGAGCTGGTGTACACGGTCAACGTCCGGAACCGGCAGGCAACCTTTCTGGGAGAGGACTCCGGGCTCCATCCCATGGCCCAGTGGGATGCCAGCGAGGACGACCTGGACTTGGCCATTGCCCGCCGCATTATCGCCGCCCACGGAGGAGTCTTCAGCGTGATAAGGGCCTCGGGTGGGTGGCTGACCCTGGTCACCCGCCTTCCCCTGGTCCCCGGGGCGGGGGGACGGGACGCCAACCCCGTCTCCGAACCAACCGCAAGCGGAAGGACTTGAAACGATACACGAAGGAAGCGTAGCTCGATCTTTTCCCTTTTACCACCCATCGCTTATTCCTGCCGGACGCTTACCTGCACGCCCGCTCCAGCGCGTGGGCGGGAATGGGGTTTCACCGCTCGCGCTTATTCCTGCCGAACGCTTCCGAAGAAACTCGGGGCGGGGCGGATCGCAACCGCTACGAGTCAAGGAAAGCGCCCGGTTCCGTCCATGCTCAAGCGGAGGTAACGAGAAAGACGGTCGCCGCTGAGCTGTTCTACCCGTAGTTCAACAACCGTCCCGCTTCTGTTAAATTGTTCCCATGGAGTACAGGGAAAAGCTTCCCGTACCGGAGGTTGAGGGACGCTGCCGCATATGCGGTGCGCGGACCCGCGTGTTGCGCCTCACCGAGTTCAACCTCAAGCTCTGTTCGCCGTGCTACCTGCGCTTCTTCGAGAGGCGTATCAGGCGTGCCCTGGAGAAGCACGACATGGTGCGGGAAGGAGAGAAAGTGGCGGTAGCCCTCTCGGGCGGGAAGGACTCGGTGGCCATGCTCTACGCCCTCAAGCGCCTGGGGGTGGTCATGGGGTTCGACCTGGCGGCGCTCCACTTCCACCTCAACATGGGAGACTTTTCTGAGCGGAACCTGAAAGTGGTGGAGGAGCAGTGCGCCCTGGCGCAGGTAGAACTCCGGGTGGTCCGCATCGGGGACATGGGGCTGCGGGTGCAGCGCGTCAAGGGATGGCATCCCTGTGCCGTGTGCGGGGCCATCAAGCGAGCCCTCTTCAACCGCGAGGCGGCCAGGCTGGGGGCACACGCGGTGGCCACCGCCCATACCCTGGAGGATATCCTCCTCTTCGCCTTCAAGAACCTCCTGTCCCGTAAATACCTGCTTCCCCCGCCGGTGCTCCCGCCGGAGAATGGGCTGATGCGCAAGATAAAGCCCCTGTACTACATGCCGGAAAGGCTGAACCTGGTCTACTGCCGGCTGCGCGGGCTTCCAGTCTTCGAGGAGAAATGCCCCACCTGGAGCCCCCACGGCCATGCCCTCAAGGGGGTCTTCGAGCACATGGAGAAGGTAATTCCTTCCAGCAAGCTGCAGCTCGCCCTTTCCCTTGGGGAGATCCTCCCCGCGCGGGATCCGGATTCCATCACCCCCACAGGTCCCTGTTCCCGCTGCGGCGAGCCCGCCACCCAGGATCCTTGCACCCTTTGCCGCCTGGCCGACTGGTTCGCCAGCCGGGAAGGAAACGTCGGCATCCCAACGCCAGAGGATTAAGGCGCCCGCTCTACCCAAAGCTCAGGGGAGAACCTCCGCAAGGGAACTCAGCGCCATACACGTGTGGGATACAACCCCTCCGTCCCACGGCTCAGAGGAGAATTTCCTCCAGGGACTTGCGGCTGCGCGGCTCGGGGTCCTCGCGCGGGTAGCCCAGGGGCAGGAGGATGAGGGGCGGGCATTCGGGGGGAAGGGAAAGTATCTCCGCCACCCTCTCGGGAACGAAGGCCCGCACCCAGCACGTGCCCAGCCCGAGGGAGGTCGCCGCCAGCACCATGTTCTGGACGGCAATGCTCACGTTGATGCAGGCGCTGATGAGGTTCCTCTCCTCCACATCCGCATCCTTGTCCCGGCGCAGGAAGCGCAGAAGCATCTCCAGGCTCGGCCTCACCGCTCCCGAACGCAGAAGCTCCAGCGTCCTCTTGGAACGTTCGCCGAAAGCGGAGAGATCGGCGCAGGCTACGATGACCACCGGGGCCCGCTCCACGAACTTCTGATCGAAGGCCGCCTCGCGCAGTAACTTGCGGACCCCGGGATCGGTAACCACCTTGAACTTCCAGGTCTGGAGGTTACTCGCCGAGGGGGCCAACCTGGCCGCTTCCAGTATCTCCCTGACGTGCTCCTCGGGTACCGGCCGGTCCTCGAACCTGCGTATACTTCTTCTCTTTCTTATGGCCTCGAGAACCTCCATTTCCCTCACCTTCTTCCGACCATCTTCAGGACAGGATGGCCATGACCTTGTCCACCAGGGCGTCCACGCCTTCGCTCTTGCAGACGAAGTCGCTGGCCCCCATCCTGGCCAACTGTTCGATGCTCTTCCTGCGAGTGAGAACGGAGAAGACCACTATCGGCGTGTCGTGGGTTGCATCCTCCTGCCGCAGGCGTTTCAAGACGTTGAAGCCGCTCCGCCGCGGCATGTGGATGTCAAGGATTACCAGGTCGGGACGGACGCGGGTGGAGATCTCCAGCGCGCTGGAGGCATCGAGACAGACGTGGGTGTTGAAGCCTTTGCCGCTGAGCACTATCTCGATAAGCCTGGCGATGGAGCGGTCGTCCTCGATCACCAGAACCGTCTTGCTCCCCATGTCTATGAGTATAGACACTGTGGGCTAAAGCGGTCAAAAAGACGAGCTCCCCGCTACCTTCCCGGTCCCCTCAGCGATTGCCGGTAAAAGACAGGCCGGGGAGCTGCCCCGCGAGAAAAAAGATTGCGGCTACTTCTTCGCCGCGGTCTTCTTGGCCGCGGTCTTCTTGGCCGCGGTCTTCTTGGCCGCGGTCTTCTTGGCCGCGGTCTTCTTGGCCGCCGTCTTCTTGGCCGCGGCTTTCTTTGCTGGTTTGGTAGCCATCTCCTCACTCCTTTCCACGAATTAATCTCTTCCCAATTTTCTTCTCCGGGATGGATTTTCCTTCCCTTCGATAAACCTATTTCTCGCCAGCTGCCGGTGGTTTCTTGAACCCTGTGAAACCATGGATCAACCGTGGGACCGCTGCGGTGCATGCTCGAAAAGTACCACTATTCAACGAAATTCGCATCATGGAAATTGTATGGAATATATTGGCAATATCCGTACAGACCCGCATTTCGGGGTACTTGGCCCAAGGAATTGAAAATTTCCTCGCGAAGGGAAAACTTTTCCGACCAGGCGTTCAACGGTTCAGTGCCCAGCCCGGGCCGAGGAATCGAAGTCGCCTTCTTCCGTAAGTTTCCGGCGCCGGTATTCCTCCAGGGCGTTTTCCAAGTCCTTCCTTCCGAAGTCCGGCCACAGTACCGGAGTCACAACTATCTCGGCCTTGGACAGGTGCCAGAGCATGAAGTTGCTTATCCGCATCTCTCCCGCCGTGCGTATGAGCAGGTCCATGTCCGGAAGGTCGGGGGCGTAGAAGAACTCCCTCAGGGCCTCCTCGTCAATTCCCTCAGCAGCTAGATCCCCCCTCTTTACCGCCTCCGCGGCCCGCAGGGAAGCGTCCAGGATCTCCCTCCTGCCTCCGTAATTGAAGTTGATGTTCAGGTTCAAGCCACGGTTTTCGGCGGTCGCCGCCGCCGCCAGGTCGAACCAGGCCAGTATCTTATCCGGTATGCGATCCCTCCTTCCCAGGTGCCTCAGGCGCACCCCCAGCTCCATGAACTCCTCCAGCCTCTTGCGCAGGACCTCCCGGCTCATGTTCACCAGGAAGTGCACCTCCTCCGGGGGGCGCTCCCAGTTCTCGGTGGAGAAGGCAAACAGGGAAAGTGCCTTTATGCCCCGAGCGGCGCAGAACCTCACCGCTTCCATAATGGATTCCTCGCCCTGCCGATGCCCCTCAATGCGGGGAAGGCCCCGCATCTTGGCCCAGCGCCCGTTGCCGTCCATGATGATGCCGATGTGATCCGGCAGGATGTCCTTCAAACCGCCCCTCCCATGATCGAGCCCAGTGCAAGCGTATTATAGATTAGTTCAAGGTGACGTGCATCCTTCCGATATAATTAAGAGCGAGCTTCGCTGTAGGAGGCAAGAACAGGCACCGAGGTGAGAGAGGTGGAAGGAGTCTCGGAACATTCCCCCAGGACCGCAACCCCGCGAAAAATCATTCGAAGCTTTTTCACCAGAAAGCTGGAGCGCAAGTTCGAGGAGAAGGGACTGGAAGCTCCCCAGCACCTCCTGAACCTCATGGACGTGCCCTTCGAGGAGTTCACTCCAGAGGACCGGGAGCTCTACGAGACGGAATTGAAGCCCCTGGCCTTCGTCTTCGCCGACCACCTCCTGGAAGTCTACCAGGCCATGGGCAACCCCCGGCAGGGATGGGAGGAGATGCTGGAGCGCCTGAAGGACTCCCCCATCAAGGTGGTGGCCGCGCTGGTCCTGCACCACGAGGAAAGGGTCAGGGAAATGGAGGACCCTCCACTGGAGGAAGAACCCCCCGCCACTCCCGCCCCCAGGCAGAAGATAAACGTGCGCACCTATCGGAACCGGGATGGGGGGAGGGAACGCTGGTGGGAGAAGAAGATATTCTGAAGCCCTGGTACGGCCCTGGTCGCGGAAGTACGCTGAAGGAGACGGAGGGAGGAAAGAGCTTCCCATCGGGAACGTAGGCGGCAACGCCTGGGAAGAAGATCTTCCGAGACCCTGGGGATAGAGCTTTTCGCGAAATTATGCCTAAAAGTATGGAGGGATAAAAAGGTTCCTCGAGAGCGTAGCCGGGAATGCCGGTGGTCGAGGGAGACCTTCAGAGTGCCCGAAAGGGGGAAACCGTCACCTCCGATCCGGGGAAAGGAACAAGTCAGGCCGGGCGCACACCCGGGGAGACGATGAATCCGGCACGCGAGGGTAAACGGCAGTGGAGGCGAGCGCGGAGACTAGGCTCCCCGATGAACCCAGCACGCGAGGGGTAAACGGATAGGGAGGAATTGAATATGGGAGATGAAACATACCTGCGGGAGCTCATATGCGAGATAGGGCGCAGGGTCTGGCAAAGGGGGATGGCCTCCGCCAATTCCGGGAATATATCCGCCCGCCTGGACGGAGAGACGGTCCTCATCACCCCCACCCTGGTGAGCAAGGGCTTCATGCGGCCGGAGCAGATCCTGGCCGTGGACCTGGAGGGGAAGGTCCTCCGCGGCGAAGGGCATCCCACCACCGAGACCCCCATGCACCTCCGCCTGTACCGGGAAAGAGAGGAGATTGGGGGGGTGGTGCACGCCCATCCTCCCTTGGCCACGGCCTTCGCGGTGGCCGGCAAGCCCCTGGATCTCCATCTCATCCCGGAGGCGGTGATCTTCCTGGGCGAGGTTCCCTTGGTGCCCTTCCGTCCCCCGGGAAGCCCGGAGCTGGCCGAGGCGGTGGTCCCCTACCTGGAGGACTACGACGCCGTGCTGCTCGAGAACCACGGGGCGCTGTGCTGGGGAAGCGACGTGGAACAGGCCTACCACCGCCTGGAGACCCTCGAGTTCTGCGCCGCCGTGACCCTCCACTCGCAGCTCCTGGGCGGGGCCAGGGAGCTCCCCGCCGAGCCTCTGGCCAACCTCCTGGCCCTGCGGCGGATGATGAAGGGGAAGAATCCCTGAACCGGGGGGCCTTCAAGGAGATCGGAGTTTCGGGACCAGGGTCACATGGGAAACCGGGCTGTCAAGACCTGGTAAGGCTCAGGGTCGGGGGAAATGCAGTCACGCGAAGGGAACGGAGCGTATATCAAGGCAACCCAGCAAGATGACGATTAAAGTCGTGTTGAACGATAGCCAGGACGAACCGAATGAAGGTGAACGAGGCCCTGGGGTGGAAAATTTTGTTTGAAGAGCCGGCAAAGTAACGGAAAGGATACATTTCCGGCCCTTTTGTGTTGCTTAACATGTAAAGTTCGATTAATAATGGTGTAAAGCGGGGAGCGGTTCGGATGAAGGAGGTGATGCCCCACCTGCGGCCCAAGGATCTTCCTTCCCACCGCAGCTGGTAACCATATTCTTTCTGGAATCCTTTTTAAGGGTAAGTCGGCGGTTTGGCGCGTATCTGAGGGGGGGTAGGTATGGAAAACATCAGGCGCAACGCCATTCTGGCCGTGGTCCTGGCCGTGGTGGCCTTCTTCTGGATCTGGCTCTTCGACTGGCTGGGAGCCAAGGCCTACTGGGCGGCCTTAATTTCCTTCGGGGTGTGCATGGCCTACGGGCCAGCCCTCATGAGCTCCTTACCCTGGATGACCCTGGGGTCCGTTCTGGGAGTACTGGCGGGGCTTCTGAGCTTCGTCCTCTACATGCTGGTCTTCCCGCTATATTACGGGCTCTCGGTGGCCATCGCCGGGGCCATTTTCATCCTCATCGCCGGCCTGTTGTCCATCCCCAAGATGCGGGAGATGCTCCCCATGTACCTGGTGGGCTGGGGAGTGTTCCTGGGAGCGGTTTCCAGGTTCGACTACCTGTTGATGGAAAAACCCGTGGAGGCCATACCCAGGGCCTTGACCACCCTCTTCGGGACCATCCTCTCCATCCTCTTCGGGATGCTCCTGGCCGCGGTGCTGGACGCCGTGCTCCTCTCGCCGCGCCGCAAGGAGGCGGTGGAGACGTCCGGGTCCGTGGGCGAGTAGGAGGTAGCGGGAATGAGGCGTGTGAAGAAAATCCTGGTGCTCCTGCTTTCACTGGGCATGGTGGTCGCCCTGACCACGGCCATACCCGCCGGGGCCACCACCGAGACCACGGAGAAAAAGGACGTGGTGGACTCGGAATTCGTTTTCTGTACCCTGGACTGGTCCGGGGAGATCGAGGAGGTACAGGTCTTCAAGATCCTGTCCTTGAACGGTGACGGCACCTTCGACGTGCGGGAGAAGAAGGCCTTCGACGAGGACACCGGTTGGCAGGGGGTGAAGGGATTCACCAAGCCCAAGGTGGAGGGCGACTACCTGGTCTGGGAGGGCCTGAAGTCCGAGGACAACGCCAGTTACATCGCCGCCACCAAGTTCTCCGAGGCCATGGTCGAGGAGGCCAGGGCCCGCATCCCCCTGGAGGTGCGCTTCAAGTACCGGTTCGACGGGGTGCCGGTGACCAACCTGGACGAGATAACCGGTAAGAGCGGGCGCTTCGAGATGGAGGTTA
This sequence comes from Actinomycetota bacterium, assembly GCA_030019255.1. Classification (NCBI taxonomy): domain Bacteria; kingdom Bacillati; phylum Actinomycetota; species Actinomycetota bacterium. The sequence continues at coordinate 185,785 of JASEFK010000005.1, read as the reverse complement.
CCTTCAAGAATACCAGCAAGGAGAGAACCCGCGTGGAGTACAAGGACCCGGATACCGGGGAGCTCAAGGAGACCGAGGTGGAGACCTACCTCCCCCTGGTCATCCAGCCCTACGACTGGTACTTCGACAACCGCATCTTCTACAACCTGGAGGCCGATCCCACGGGACTGGTGGTGCCCATGCCCGATTTCTACAACGTGGGGTGGAGCATCCCCCTCTTCCCGCCAGCCACGGAGGAGAGCCATACTATCTGGGTCAAGGCCGACGTGAAGAACTTCCAGATGCCGCCCCTCACCCTGGCGGTGGCCTTCGTCTTCCCGGAGACCAACCAGGCGGACCCCACGGCCCTCTTCAAGGCCGGCCTGGAGCAGCTCTACGAGGGGGTCAAGCAGGTCAACGAGGGCGTCGGGGACCCGACCAAGGAGGACACCCTGCTCTTCGGTATCACGGCCATCGACGAGGGACTGAAGAAGATGGTCGACGCCCAGGAGGGACTGCCCTACGCCAAGGCCAACATCGATACCCAGATGATACCCGGGGTGAAGGAGGCGGCGGCGGGCATCGGCTCCAAGACCACTCCCGATACCCTGCTCTACGCCGACGCCCAGGTGACCGCGGGGCTGCAGCAGATGGCCCAGGGCATCGGCGCGCCCGACGTGGCCGACACCCTGCTTTACGCCATGGCCCAAATGAACGCGGGGTTGAGCGACATGGCCGCGGGAATCGGTGACCCCACCGTCCCAGATACCCTGCGCTACGCCATGGCCGAGATGCAGGCCGGGCTGGAGCAGATCAAGGCGGGCATCGGCTCCGCGACCACCCCGGACACCCTGCTTTACGCGGCAATCCAGGTGGAGGCGGGGTTGAACGGCATCCTGGGCGGGGTCCTGGACATGCTGGCGGGCATCGGGGACGTGGGCATCCCCAATACCCTTCTCGACGGCCTCAATCAGGTCCTCGTCGGGGTGCAGCTCATGAGCGCCGGCCTGGGCGGGGTGGGTCAATCCGGGACCATCATCGAGGGACTGAACACCATGGCCACCAACCTGAACGATCAACTGATTCCAGGAGTGCAGGGGGTTCGGGACGCCCTCAGCCCCGGGGGAGGGCTAACCACCCTTTACGACTACACCCTCAATGTCGCCAAGCCCATAACCGACGGTGTCGATCCGAACATCTGGTTAACACAACAGGCCATGATGAACGGCTACGCTTCCGGCCTTAATGATATAGCCACCGGGCTGCAGGCCATCTACAAAGGCCTGGCGGACCCATATCCCGACGGGGTCATCGCCGCCCTGCAGTACTCCAAGACCATGATGGACACCCAGCTCATCCCGGGCATCCAGCAGATAATGCTGGGGCTGGACAACGCGGATCCCCTCAACCCGGGCATCAAGCAGGGGCTGCAGCAGGTCCAGGCGGGCATCGGCAGCGACACCACACCGGACACCCTGCTCTACGCCATGGCCGCCATGCAGGCGGGGTTGGAGGGGATCCTGGCCGGGATCGGGACCACGACCACCACTGATACCCTCCTCTACGCCGCGGTGGCCGTGCAGGGCGGCCTGATGCAGATCCTGCAGGGGATCGGCAGCGCCACCACCACGGATACCCTGCTCTACGCGGTGAAGGCGGTGGAGGACGGCCTCAACCAGATGAAGGCGGGCATCGGGGACGCCGCCGTGGACGACACCCTGCTCTACGCCATGGCCGCCATGCAGATGGGCCTGCAACAACTGAAGGCCGGTATGTCCACCGGTGACCCCAACAACCCGGGACTCTTGGAGGGCCTGCAGCTCCTCTCGGCGGGGCTGGCCGACGCCATCGTGGGCATCGGGAGCTCCGACGCCCCGGACACCCTCCTCTACGGCACCAACGCCCTCAAGGAGGGACTCACCCAGGTGGGGAGCGGCACCCAGCAGATGGTGGACGGCCTGTACAAGAACCTGGTCATGCTCAACACCACGGAGGCGGAGCTGGAGGCCATCGCCAAGCGGGGCGCGGAGTTCGACCACCTGCTGGGAAGGGCCGAGGACGCCACCAACCAGGTGCGCTTCATCTACCAGACCAAGCCCACCTACAACTACAAGGCGGGCTCCAAGGCCAGCTGGGTGACGGCCATAGTTCTTTCCATAATCTTCGCCCTCCTGCTGGTGGGCGGCGGGATCATGCTCTCCCGCCGCACCGCCGCCTAGGCGAAAACGCTGACCGCAAAGGGCGCCCCCCGCGGGCGCCCTTTCCCTTTTCCGGGCCCGGTGAGACCGTGAGCGTTCCACGGTATTACCCTCCGCCAGGCCCTGTCGTACCTGGCCCCAACTCTCCAGCAGGAACACTAATTCCGAGCGACCTTCCCCGTAAAAGACGTGTATCCACGGGAAGGTGAAGGGGTGGGCTTCCTTCCCTTTCGCCCGCCGGCGCTTCCGGGAATCCGCCCGCCCCTCGATTCGTTCTATATGGCCGATGCTTTCCGCATCAAAGGGTGCTGCTGGTGTAATGGCCTAGGGAGCAGTGCCCCCATTCCCAGCCGCCGCCGTACATGGAGCGCTCCACCACCACCGCCCCGTCTGGGCACTGAACCCGGGTGGAAACGTCGTAACTGTTGACCCACATGTTCGCCGGGAAGGTGCGCCGGGTGCGCGCCGGTATCTCCACGCCCTGCAGCTCGGGGGGAGCCACTTCGCCCCCGCTGGTCTGGAAGGCGATGTTCACGTGGACCGGGGCGTCGCCGGGGTTCTGGACCAGGATGTAGGTCTCCATGCCCCTGGCGGTGGAACCCTCGGCCAGGTACCAGTCGTTGGAGAGTCCAGCCGTCCCAATGGAAGCGTGACCCCACCGCCACCCGTTTCCGTACATGGCCCGTTCCGCCACCACTCCACCGTCGAGACAATGCACCAGGGTGGAGACGTCGTAGCTTTCTACGTAGCGGTTGGCGAGGAAGGTGCGCCGGGTGCGCGCCGGTATCTCCACGCCCTGCAGCTCGGGGGGAGCCACTTCGCCCCCGCTGGTCTGGAAGGCGATGTTCACGTGGACCGGGGCGTCGCCAGGGTTCTGGACCAGGATGTAGGTCTCCATCCCCCCGGCGGTACAACCCTCGGCCAGGTACCAGTCGTCGGAGAGGACGCTGGTGCCCTTGGACTCCGTGGCCCAGCTCCTTCCGCCCCCGTACATAGCCCGCTCGCAGATGACGCTTCCTTCCAGGGCCTCCACCCTTATGGACACGTTGTAGTCGTCCACCCAGCTGTTTACGAAGAAGGTGCGCCGGGATCGGGCGGGGATGGGAACTTTCTTTAGGTCATCCGGCGCCACCTCCCCCGATCCGGTCTGGAAAGTGATGTTCACATGGATGGTGGAGCCGTAAGGGTTCTGCACCAGGAGCCAGGTCTCCATATCCCCACCGGTGGAACCCTCGGCGAAGTACCACTCCGGGGCCGGCTCGAAGGGGCCGGTGACCCCGATGGAGTCGTGGGCCCAGCTCCAGCCGTCGCCGTACATGGCCCGCTCGCAGACCACCTCCGCGCCCCGCGGGGATACGGGCTCCACCACCGTGGATACGTCGTATTCGTTCACCCACATGTTCACCGGGAAGGTGCGCCGGGACTTCGCGGGAATGACCACGTCCTGCAGGTCGGAGGGGGCCACCTCGCCCGAGTCGGTCTGGAACCTGATGCGCACGTGCACGTCCTCGTCGCCGGGGTTCTGGACCAGGACGTAGGTCTCCATGCCTCCGGCGGTGGCTCCTTCGGCCAGGTACCAGTCGGGCGTGGTGATCCTCGCCTGCCGGTAACGGTAATCGAGACTCACGTTCCTCAGGCCGTCGCCGTCCAGGTCAGGCATGCCCCCCACGTATCCCGCCAGGGCCTCCCAGCACTTTACCTCCTGGATGCCGGGGGTGCCGGGGTCCTTATCCACCCGGGTTTCGGCGATATCCACCGGGTCTCCAGAGCTGTTGCGGGGCTTGATCCCGAAAAGGCCCAGGAAGGAGGCGGTGTAGAAGTTGGTGGCCACCTTGTACAGCCCGGCCGGGTCGAGAGGATTCCCGTCCACGAGGAGGTAGTCCACCTTCCCGCTGGCGGGGTCCGCCGGGTCGAATGCCAGGCCCGCGGGCCTATACTTGTAGCTCCCCCCGGAGAGCTGGACGAAGAACTGGTTGTCCCCCATGTCCAGGGTGGAGTTGAGGATGCCCCATATCTCCTGGCCGTAGAGGTAGAAGCTGACCAGGGGATAGCCCATCTTGGTGAGATCGTAGGGGGAACCCCCCAGGGGCAGGGTACGGTAGAGGTCGTAGAAGGAAAAGCGCCCCTCCCCTCCCGGCGGGATGTTGGCCCGGATGACTCCATTGGCCTCGAAGGCCATGACCGGGGGCTCCGCGGGGTTCAATGCGGCGGCCGTGCGGAGGTAGGAATCGGTGATCAGGTCTCCCAGGTTGGTCTCCACGAAGGGAGGACCGTCGTTTACGTAGAATCCACCGTCGCCGTCACGGTCCGTCTCCGCGTAGGGAGCCATTATGTCGAAGCCCAAGGCGCTGTTGAGGCCCGCCTTGTAGGCGCTAATGGCCGCCTCCACCTCGGGGTGGACGGGCACGTCGTCGTTCATCTCGATAGCCTGTGCGGAGCGTACCGAGACCTTACTCCCGTCATACTCCAGCTCCAGCACCCCCAGGTGGGAGGTGTAAGACCCCGCTTGAACGATGATGGTGTTGCCCACGGTGATGGGCGGGTAGTTGAGGTCGTGGCTGTGGCCGCCCACGATGACGTCGATGCCGGTTACCCACTTGGGGAGCTCGGTCTCCTCGCGGGTTCCGGAATGGGACAAGGCGATGACCACCTGGCAGCCCTGGGCGCGTAGGGTGTTCACCATCTCCTGGGCCACCAGCACGCGGTTGATGAAGCTCACCGGGTCCTCCGGATTTCCCGCCACGTTGCCGAACTTCACCGGCGCGGCGGCCGGGGCCACCGCCTCTGCCTCCACCCCCAGGAGGCCGAAGATTCCCACCTTCAACCCATTGGGAAGCGTTTTTACGGTATAGCGCTGGATGGCCAGCTCGGTGCCCTGCTTGTCCGTCTCGGAGAAGAGGGCCTCCAGGGCGTCATCGTCCGGATCTGTCTCATCGAAATCGATGTTGGCACACAGGATGGGAAGGGTGACGCCGTTGGCCTTGGCCGCGTTGAGGGCCGCCGCCCGGTAAGCCGGTCCCAGTTCCATCTCGTGGTTGCCCAGGGCCACGGCGTCGTAGCCTACCATCTGCATGAGGGAGAGCTCCGCCGCGGCCGTCGTCTCCAGCCAGGCGAAAAGGGTCCCCTGCGAGAAGTCGCCCGCGCTCAGGGTGAGTACCGGCTCCCCCGCGGCGGCCTTCTCCCCCTTGATGCGGGCTATCTCGTGGGCCACGCGGTCGAAACCGCCGGTGGTGGGATGAGTCGGGTAGTCGATCGCCGGACCATAGGGAATGAGCTCGGAATGCTCATCGTTGGTATGCAGGATGGTGAAGGTCAGAGATACACCGTTCGCCGCCCGCGACCTCTCACCCGGTTCCAGCAACACCACCATGCTCATTGCCAGGAACAGGCAGGCGGTCACCGCCAAGAGTCTTCTGGTAAGCCTTTCGGACAAGAACCTCACCTCCCCCGCGCGCGAAGCCTAGACCGGACTATATCCATATATACCGGCTGGTATGGTGTTTCCAGGCATCGACGTTCGGAATCCCGAAGAAATCCACATCAATCTTATTCCACCTCCGGGACGCCTTTAAACGCATCGGCCTCAGGAAATGCTATCCATCCCTCCAAGAGATTGACCCTCGCCCATGATATTCAACAATAATAAAAGGCCCGCTACGCGCGGGCCTTCTGTCAACTTTTACCGTTCCGGAGGACCGGAGAAGTTCAGTGGGCGGACGATTCCTCACTCCCGGCCTCCTTTATCTCCACCTTGAAGACCATGGATTTTCCGGACTTCTCCCCTTCCCGGAAGACGAAGGCTATCTCCGTTTCCCCGGGCCGGAGGGCCTCGAAGGTCCAGGTCTCCTCACCTGGAGCGCCGACTTTCTCCCCACCCTCAGCGCTTTCTCCACCGCCCTTGGCCTCGAAGGTGGTGCTCACCAGGGCCAGCAGCTCCTCGTCCAGGGGCTCCGCCAGCTCCCAGTGCATGCCGGCGGTGGGATCGGATTCCAGGACGATGGAGAATCGGTAGCCCTCCTTGACCTCCACGGTCTCCGCCGGCTCCTTGTACTTCTTGGGTTCCTTGTCACCGGCGCCCTTCTCCTTAACCCAGACCGAGAAGACCAGCTTCTCCTCCTCGAGCTCACCAGCCTTCTCTTCCGCCTCCTCGGACGTGGAAAGGCTCAACTCCTGGTGCGCCGTGGCCTCCCCCGTTTCGCCCTGCGTTTCGACTTCTTCCTCCTCCCCGGGATGGGCGCTCGACTCCGGGGCGGTGGCTTCTTCGCCTTCCACCGATTCCTTCGCACCTTCCTCCTCGGCGCCCGGAGACCCCTTGGAAGCCTCTTTCTCCAAGGTCTCAACTTTAGGGGGTGCCCCCCAGGGCCGCGCGTAGGTCAACACGATCTCCGTGCGGCCAAGTCCGGCGGCCTTAAAGGTCCACTTCTCCTCCCCGGGCTGTCCAAGCCGCTCCGTCTCCTGCTCCTTGAATTCCACCTTTTCCAGGGTCACGATCTTCGCGTCCAGTTCCCTTCCCAGTCTCCAGCCGTAACCGGTGGAGGGATTGGACTCCAGCACGATGGTGAACTCCTCCCCTTTCTCCACCACGATGGGCACGGAAGGATCCCGGTATTCCACCGTCTTGGCGCCCACCGAACATCCCGCCGTGGAGAGGACAAGCACGGCGGCAAGGGTTATGGCTGAGAGCGCTGCTGCGACCTTGGGCCTCATCTTCTGGTTCCTCCTTCCCTCACGGCTGCGGGAAGCCATAATCGACCTTCAGAATTCCGAAGGGATTATAGCATAATGCCCCGCCCATGCGGTCACGGCGGGAGGGTGAAGACCGATTCGAAAACATATATCTCCCGGGCGAGGGATGGAGAGTCGCCCCCGCTCATGCGGGGTAATCCGTCTCGAAGCATATTAGAATCTAAGGAGGCGAAGGGAGATAATACTCATGCCGCCATGATACTGGCGCGCAATAGATACGCTTACGCGACGAGGCAAGGGTGCCAAAAAGGACTTCGTCGGAGGTGGCGGGATTGATAACTGGGTGGGAATTCGGCAGGTCGCCCCGTATCATATTCGGACCTGGCGCCTTCAGTCGGCTGGGAGAGGAGGCGGCCTCCCTGGGCCGGCGCGCACTCCTGGTCACCGGAAAATCCTCCTTGCTCCGTTCCGGCCGCCTGGAGGCGCTGAGCCGGGAACTCCGGGGAAGGTCCCTCGAGATGCACCGCCTGGAGGTTGGGGGCGAGCCCTCCCCGGAGCTGGTGGACGGGGCGGTCCTCTCCCACCGCGGGTTGGGCATTGACCTGGTGATTGCCGTGGGGGGAGGGAGCGTTCTGGACGCCGGAAAGGCGGTGGCGGCCATGCTCCCTCTCGGCGCCCCCGTGGAGGACTACCTGGAGGGAGTGGGAAAGGAACCGCATCCCGGGATCCGGTTGCCCTTCATAGCCGTGCCCACCACAGCGGGCACGGGAAGCGAGGCCACCAACAACGCGGTTATCAGCCGAGTGGGTAAGGAGGGTTTCAAGAGGTCCCTCCGCCATCCCTTTTTCTTTCCCGACCTGGCAGTCGTGGATCCCGAGCTCACCCTGACCTGCCCCCCAGAGATCACCGCCGCCTGCGGCATGGACGCCCTCACCCAGCTCCTGGAGTCCTACCTCTCCCCCCGTTCCGGGCCCCTGACCGACGCCCTGGCCCTCAGCGGCATGGAAAAGGTAAGGGAGGGCCTCCTCGCCGCTTACCACGACGGCTCCAACCTCGAGGCGCGCACGGACATGTCCTACGCCGCGCTGGTCTCGGGGATGACCATCTCCTCCTCCGGTGTGGGCCTGGTACACGGCTTCGCTTCCGCCATCGGGGGGAGGTTTCCCATCCCCCACGGCGTCATCTGCGGCACCCTCCTCGCTGCGGTCACCCGGGCCAACCTGGAGGCTCTTTCCAGGGATCCCGGCGGGGGAACGGTTTTCCTCGAAAAGTACGCTAAAGCGGGAAGGGTGCTCACGGGAAAGCGAGCCAAGGATACGGGTGAAGGATGCCGTCTCCTCCTGGAGACACTCGAGGAATGGACGGAGGAGATGCGCCTGCCCCGGCTGGGAACTTTCGGCCTGGGGGAGGAGGACCTGCGGGAGCTGGCCGGGGAGGCCTCCCTCAAGGACAATCCCGTCAGGCTGGAAGCGGAGGAGAGGTTTGCCGTCCTGGCCGCCAGGTTGTAAAGTCCGTGGCGTCAGGGCCCGGGAAGGCAGGAAGGTTCACGGTACGGCGCGAAAAGTCAACCAAGCCCCGGCGCGGGGGCAGAAGCATGGGGCGGAGAAGGGCATGAAGGTAAAATAAGGGCGGTGAAGCGAAAGGTCGCCTCGCGAGAAGGTGAGGAAGCCGGTTAGGCACCGGCCCTGCACGTTGCGGTACGGACAAGGGGAACGTCCGGCTGGAGTCTGGTGAAGGAAAGCCGGTGAAATGGTCGGCCTTAAGCGCTACAGGAGGTTGGAGATGGGATTCTTCGAGGGAAAGACCGCCATAGTCACGGGAGGGGGCTCGGGAATCGGGAGGGCGCTGGCCCATGCCCTGGCCGACGCGGGATGCCGGGTTACCATAACCGACATCGTGCCCGAGCGCATCGGGCAGGTGGTGGAGGAGCTCAAGGCCAAGGGTGTCCAGGCCCGCGGCTACCGCGTGGACCACTCCCGCTGGGAGGAGGTGGAAAAGTTTGCCAACCATTTTCTCTCCGAGTGGGGCCACGTGGACATCCTGTGCAGCAACGCCGGCGTGGGCCTGGGAGGACGCTTCGTGGAGACTTCCCTCGAGGACTGGGAATGGGTGCTGGGCATCAACCTGTGGGGGTGCATCTATACCCTGCACGCCTTCGTTCCCCACATGATCGAGCGCCGGAGCGGCTCCATACTCATCACCGCCAGCGACGCCGGCCTGGTCTCCATCCCGGGCATGGCCGCCTACCAGACCAGCAAGTACGGGGTGGTGGGCCTGGGGGAGACCCTGCGCATGGAGCTCTACGAGCACGGCATCAAGGTTAGCCTCCTCTGCCCCGGCTTCATCAACACCAACATCATCCGCAACGGGAGGATATACCTCTACAACTCCCAGGGGAGGAGCTCCAAGCCGGAGATCGAGAAGTTCTACGCTACCCGGGGCGTGGATCCCTCCGTGGTGGCCGCGGCCGGGCTCAAGGCCCTGGAGAAGGACATCGGCATCATGCTCGTCCCCTGGTCCCATTCCGGCCCCCAGTACGTGCTGAAAAGGATTTCCCCCCAGCTCTACCACGCCCTTTTCCGCTTCCTGTGGCGGAAGGGTATCCTGCACCGCGTCTTCGGGGCCCGTCCCTGACGACGGTAAAGCTGAGGGGCATAGTGGGCATGCGCCTCATCTTCACCTACGCCCCGGCCTCCATGATCTGAGGACCACGATAAAGCCAAGGGACATGGTGGGCGTGCGGGGACTTGCCCCACGAGAGCGGAGCCCTTGCCTGAAGTCCCGTTGAAGTCCCGTAACGGAGGCAAAGCGTCGGTTCGCCCGTCATGAATTTAAATGCCGGATCCCGGCGAAAAAGCCCAGGGTCAACCTTTCCGGCTGCCGTAAAGCATGAAACGAAAATACTCGCTGTCCTCCAGGCCGGCACCCAGGGCGCCCACGGCCAGCGCCAGGCAGCTGCTGAAGAGGGACACCCGGAAATAAACGGACAAGGGCACCTTTTCCGTGTCCAGGGCCAACCACCTGCTCACCAGGGGCCGTGGGAAGATGGCCATGGAGAGGAAGACGTTCACCGCGAACAGGGCGACGAAAAGGAGAGTGAAGCCCAGGAGGATGCTGAGGATGGTGGAAACGTCGAACACCGCGGCATGAACGCTGCCTCTTCCCCCTTCCTCCTGGACCAGCAGGCGATGTTTCCAAACCACGAAAAGGGTGGCCAGAAGGATCAAGCCGGTGGCCAGCAGGGCCGTCCTCCAGATGCTCTGACCCACCCCCAGGTCCCAGAACTCCATGGTGGCCAGGGAAAGGATGGTGGCGGCTAGGGAGGCGAAAAGCAGCCGGGTGGAACGGTAGACCATGGCCCATGGACGAAGGGATATCACCGCCCGGGCTACCCATACGGGATGCCTGAACATGACCCTCAGGTACCAGGCCAGCCTGGATATCTCCCCCAGCTTCTCCCAGGGAACCGCCCCGGCCAGTTCCCTGAGATGCCTGGACATCTCCTCCTTTTCCCCCGCAGTGTAGCCGATCACCTTTTCCTCGCCCAGCAGGGCCGTGACATCCGCTCTCCGCACCCCGTTCAGCCTGGCCAATGCCTCCAGGAAGAGGTTGATGAACAGGACCTTGGCCGCTTCTCGATCACCCAAAAACGGCTGGAGTCCGTGAAGGGAGATGACGGCCGAGGAGTGGTTGACGGAGACCTTCAACCAAGCCGACGAGCTCTCCCGGGGGTTCAACCTGCCGCCGGTAACCACCACGCAGAAATCCCATCGCCTCTCCAGCATCTCCAGGTAGGCGAGGTCGAATATCTTTACGGGGCTCAGAAGCTCACCGGCAACCGCAAGATTCGAGCCGAGCTCCAGCTTCCACGTAAACTCGGGGAAATCATCCTTAAGCCTGGTCAGGATATGGGGCAGAAATTCCTCCGCCAGCGTCCGCGACCCTTTATCGGTGGCCACTATACCCACTACCAGCGGATCGGTCCTCAAGATCTCCGGAATCTTCAGCCTCATCCCCGCACCGTCCATATCCTCCGTCCGGGATAATCCGCCCAACCAGATTTTACATGCCCTCCCGGGAAAAAACATGAACCCAGGCCCCTGTCAGGCACCCGTTCCCTCCCCAAGGTTAAAGGACAGACTTCACGAAGGTCGCACTTCCTCCGCCGGCTTCGCGAATCTCCCGACAGGATACTGGTCGTCAGGCGCCCAAGGACCGGAAGTTTTTCGACCGAAGGGAGAAGTACGTAAAGCCGGAGGCTTTCACCTCCGGCTTGCTTCCTGGAGCGGGTCACGGGGATCGAACCCGCGGCCTCGAGCTTGGGAAGCTCGCGCTCTGCCAACTGAGCTAGACCCGCCCTTCCCGTTTAATTATTATAGCACAGCCATCAAGGCCAAGTTCCCGCTCCCGGAAGCGTCGCGTGAAGGACCGCGGGCGCGTGAACGAGAGGGGTTTCAAACCCCGATATTGACGTTGAAAGGCCGGGACGCGCGGTCCCGGCCGCTTCCACCATCACGTACACCGGAGAAAGGAAGGCTCTTATTCCTTCTTCTCCGCGAGCATGCGGCGTAGCTCCCGCTTGAGGATCTTGCCGCTGGGGAGCACCGGGAGATCCTCCATGGCCATGATGAAGACCCGCTTGGGGACCTTGTATCCAGCCAGCCTATCCTTGCAGTAGGAGATGATCTCCTCCTCGGTGACCTCCACCCCGGGATAGGGGACCACCACCGCGGTGACCGCCTCCATCCAATACTCGTCGGGAAGGCCGATGACCGCCACCTGCATGACCTTCTCATGGGCGATGATGGTATCCTCCACCTCCTTGGAGGACACGTTCTCCCCACCGGACTTGATCATGTCCTTCTTGCGGTCCACGAAGTAGAGGAAGCCGTCCTCGTCGAAGCGGCCCAGGTCGCCGGTATGCAGCCATCCTCCCCGCAAGGTCTCGGCGGTCTTCTCCTCCATCTTGTAGTACCCCTTCATCACCGAAGGGCTGCGCATGACTATCTCCCCCACCTCGCCCACGGGGACCTCATTGTCATTATCATCGAAAATCTTGATCTCCACTCCCGTATGGGGGGTGCCGATGGAGTCGATCTTGGCCTCGAAGTCCTCGGGCTGGAGGGTGGAACCCAGGGGAGTGGACTCCGTCTGCCCGTAGTAGTTCCTCCACTCCGAGTCGGGGAACATCTCCTTCCACTGCCGCAGCAGGGGTACGGGCATGACCGCCCCGAAGGAGATGAACTTCTTGAGCGAGGAGAGGTCGTACTTGTCGAAATCGGGCATGGAAGGAAGGACCTGGTAAAGGGTGGGGGGATAGACCCAGTAGGTGACCTTCTCCCGCTGGGTGAGCTCGAGGATCTCCACCGGGTTGGGCGCATATTCCAGGACCAGCTTGGCCCCCACGTTGATGAACTCGAGGAGCAGGTACTTCCCGGCCACGTGGTAGAGGGGGATGGAGAGCAGCGCCACGTCGTCCTTCTTGATGTTCAGGTCGATCAGCCCGCTCATGAGGGTGTGGAAGAAGTTCCGGTGGGTGTTCATGACCCCTTTGGGCAGGGACTCCGTGCCGCTGGTGTACATGAGGGAGCACATGTCCTCGTCGTCCGTCTCCACCAGCGGCTCGGAGGTGTCCTCCATCTCCTCGAAGAGCCGGTCCAGGCTTACCCAGCCCTCGGGTATCTCCGTGTCGGGAGCATTGATGTGTATGACACCGTATTTTTCCACCGTTTTCAGGTTTGGCGCCGCCGCCTGGACCTGGGGCATCAAGATGTCCTCCGCGAAGAATAGCCGGGACTCGGCGTCATTGACGATGTACTCGATTTCGTGGGGCTTGAGCATGAAGTTGAGAGGATTGATTATGCACCCCAGCTTGCAGGCTCCCAGCCAGGAATAGATGTACTGCGGGCAGTTGTGGGTCATGAAGGTGATGCGGTCCCCCTTACGGGCTCCCAGCTGCTCGAAGACGTGGGCCATACGGCAGCAGTTCTCGTTGAGCTCCCGGAAGGTGATCTTGCGGTCCTGGTACACCAGGGCTACCCTGTCCGGACACCGGGCCGCGGTGCGCTTGGGGATGTCCCCAATGTTCATGCGGCGCATGAGGTTGTACTCCAGCCTCTGACGTTCATCCATCCCTTTTCCTCCTTCCCTGCTTCCATGGGCTAGCATGTAAGACGCCGCAAGGTCGGTGGGCCATGAACGCTTTCCGGAACATCACCCCCTTCGATCCGTTTTCCCGAGCAAGCCTTTCACCGTGCTCTGTCCCTCCGAAGCGAGGAAATTATAACATGCCCTGGTTACGCTCATCAGTCCCCCCTGAGGGAAGACAAAACCCGGGAAACGTGGATGGAACGAGGCTGTAACCCGGCACAACGGGACGCGCCGCCTTCTTTTCTACCATTTTCTGCCGCGGGGTCCTCCCGCCGGGGCTCGCCGGGACTCCGGCGTTACGATGCCACGCGGCCGCTTTTCTTGCCCCGGAGGGGTATTTATACTGGAATCAGCGGAGCACGAATGAGGCGGGAGACGCAAGATGGACGAGGACTACGACCTCTTCGACATAGAGCTCTTCAACGCCGGCCTGGCCATCACCCGGTTGAGCATGGCCTCCATCCACGCGGCCGAGGGGAGGATAGACGCGGCCATCGAAGAATACACCAAGGTGCTCGAGTTCGATCCCAACCTCTTCCTCTGCTATTTAAACCGGGGCAAGCTTTATCACTGCAAAGGAGAACGGGAGAAGGCCAGGCAGGACTTCAACCGGGCCATAGCCCTGGAGCCGCGTTCCGCGGTCACCTACATCTTCAGGGGAGACCTCCATTACGACGAGGGGGATTTCGCCTCGGCGCGGGAGGATTACCGCCGCGCCCTGGCCCTGAACCCGGAAAGCCGGGAAGCCCTCTACCGCCTGAAGCGGCTGGACAGGAGGGGCCGACGCTGAGGTTGGAAGGAACGTCTCCGCGGCCCTGCCTTGGATAAGACCGAAGCGATTGGACGAGTGGAGCCGGCGCCCAGTGGGACTTTCCGCCTCAGGCCAGAGGGGACATGGCCCGCAGGTCCTCGACCACCTTGGGAAGGTTTTCCAGGAGGTACTCCACGTCCTCCTCCGTGTTGTCCCTTCCCAGGGTGAGGCGCAGGCTGCCGTGGGCCCGCTCCGGCGGAATCCCCAGGGCCAGCAGGACGTGGGAGGCCTCCCCCCGCTCCGAGCTGCAAGCGGAACCCGTGGAGGCGGCGATGCCCAGGAAATCCAGCCGCAGGCAGATGGCTTCCCCCTCGATGAAATCGAATATGAAATTGGCGTTGTTGGGGAGGCGCCTCTCCGGGTGGCCGTTAAGGCGGACGCGGGGAATGCTCTCCAGGATTCCCTCTATGAGGCGGTCGCGCAAGGGCTTTACGTGCTCGGAGCGCCGGCGCCACTCCGCGGCTGCCAGCTCCATGGCCACCCCGAAGCCCACGATACCGGCCACGTTCTCCGTGCCCGAACGCATCCTCTTCTCCTGTCCCCCTCCCAGCAGAAGGCTCTCGATCTCCGTCCCCTGCCTCACGTAGAGGCAGCCCACTCCCTTAGGCCCGTATAACTTGTGCGCGGACACCGAGAGCAAGTCCACCCCCAGTCGGTCCACGTTCACTTCCAGGGCGCCCACCGTCTGCACGGCGTCGCAGTGGAAATACACGCCGGCCTCCCGGCAAAGGGCGGCTATCTCCTCCACGGGCTGGATGGTACCCACCTCGTTGTTGGCATGCATCACCGAGACCAGTACGGTCCCCGGCGTGATCGCCCGGCGCACCTCGTCGGGGTCCACCAGGCCCATCCCGTCCACGGGGAGATAGGTGACCCGGAAGCCCTCCCTTTCCAGGAAATGGCAGGGCTCGAGCACGGCATGGTGCTCCACCGTGGTGGTGACGACGTGATCTCCCTTCTCCCGCAGGGCGCGCGCCACCCCGATTATGGCCAGGTTGTCGGCCTCCGTCCCCCCACTGGTGAAGACGATCTCCGAGGGGTCCGCTCCCAGGGCCCCGGCCACCTTGGACCGCGCTTCCTCCACCGCCTTGCGGGCCTCCCGCCCCTCCGCGTACACGCTGGAGGGATTGCCGAAGCGATCCCGAAGGAAGGGCAGCATGGCCTCGGTTACCGCGGGGTGGAGCGGCGTGGTGGCAGCGTGATCCATGTATATCCTTCTCATGGAATGGATTATATAACCGGTGGCGGGACCTTTGAAGGGAGCGCCCCTTGCCTCCGCGCCCTCCCCCTCCATCCGCCTTTCCCCAGGGCCCCGTTCCCTTTCTTGCCGCTCTCCCAGGGTTTAAGATGTTGCCATGGCTTACGTGACCCACGAGATGATCCGGGAGATGGAGAGGAAGTACGGGAAACCCCGCCACCTCCACCTTTCCTTCGAGATAAGGCCTCCTGAGATGAACATGCTTCAGGGCTCCAAAAAACATGACCGCAACCACGACCTCACCCTCTTCATCTTCCGTGACCGCGGGTATCGGGAATTTGCGGCCATCGCCAAGCACATGTTCCCCGAGGGCGCCTACCGGGCACCCTCCGGAGCGGCAAATCCTGGCGAGCCCCTGGAGGAGGCCGCCCGCCGGGAAGCGCGCGAGGAGACCGGACTGGATATTAGCCTGGACCGCTTCATCCTCCATATCCACGCCCGTTTCACCTGCGGGCCCGTGGTGGAGGACTGGAGAAGCCTGGTCTTCACCGCCCTCTGGGAGGGTGGGCAGCTGGGCCAGCTGGACGAGGACGAGATAAGGGAGACCAGGTGGGTGACCCTGGAGGAGCTGCAGGGGCCGGTCCGCGAGAAGCTCCTGGCGACGGGCATGGGGCTCTTCGCCTACCGCGTTGCCCTGCACGACGCCTCGGTGGAGGAGATAGAGAAGTTACGTGCTTCCCGCGGATGATCCGCCGAATCCCTGCCTCCGCCCTTTACCTGTACGGTCGAGGCGGAACAGGCCGGGGCTGAGGGCCGGAACGACAATTCCTAAAAAACACCGCCATGCGCAGTTTCAAGGCATCTTTTTCGGGGGTTATGACCTTGCGGCAACTGAAGCGCGAACCGGACGGGTTCCTGCATGAATCAACCGGTGACTTCAGTTCCCGGGGTTTTCTTCCGAAAAAATTTACGAATCCGGTCCGGCAGGGCCCGTGGGGACGGGAGTTCTCGGCAAAGGGGGCCTCCATGAACGGTATGGAAACCTGTCCGCAATGCGGGGTGCCCGCCTATATCACCTCGGAGCATCTCTGGCATCCCAGCGGCTTCATCGTGCAACGCAGGGACACCCGGCACATCCTCGTCTTCATCGAGAGCGAGAACCTGGAATTCCTCCTGCGGGAGGTGGAGGGGATCCTGGGATTCCCCATCCAGCGCATCGTCATGGACACCCGACGCCGGGCGGCCAAGGCCTACATGGACCGCGTCATCCCCGAGGCCCTCAAGGAACAGATCCGGAGCGGGAAGCTGGACGTAGGCCCAGTGGTGCAGGGGATGGTGGGTATAGGCCATGTCCTCGGCTACGGCAGGTTCGAGGTCCTCGATTCGCGCCTGAAGGGCGATGACCAGGATTACCTGCTTGTTCGGGTCCACCGGCCCTATTCCATCACCCTGGGCTGCGTGGACCCGGTGGCCGCCTTCGAGGCCCTGGTGGGCAGGGAAATGGGGCTCTCCTACGAGGAAACGGGGCCGGAAACCTACGAGATCCGCGCCTTCCCCTCTCCCCACCCGGAGGAGCTCAGGGATAGGCTGACCATGAGAAAGTACGCCTACCCGGAGGGGAACATTCACCTGGAGGCCTGTTCCAAGTGTGGTGCCCCCACGCTGCTGGAGGATTACGAATGGCGCCTGGAGGAGGGGCTTATCCTGCACCGTGAGACGGGGCGCCGGATGGTTTTCTTCGCCCCCTCCGTCCTGGAGGCCATCTTTGGGGAGCTGGAACGCGAGCTGGGGGAGACCATATCCGAGGCGGTGGTGGAGGCCCAGAGGAGACTGACCAGGGAGGGGCTGTATTCCATTGCGGGAGAGGACCCCGGAGAGGAATTGAGAACCATGCTGGCCCTGCGCGGCCTGGGAGGCCTTCAGGAGTTGAAGCTGGGGGCTGACGGCATGATTCTGGACATGGAGAACGCCTGCCTTCCCCTGGTGGTGGCGGGCCTGGCCCAGGGACTGTTCGAAAGCCTTCGGGGTACCAGAGCACGGGTGGACTGGCATGCCGGTGAAGACGGAACCTTCCGGGTGGAGGTAACCGCGGAGTGAAAACCGCTTAACCGGCAGAAAACGACCCACGGTGCCGGAAACGCACCCCTCAGGCCATGGAAGAAGGGCTGCTGCGGAGCCTCGAAGAGCAGCCGTCATCCAGTGCCGACGTCCCCGGCTATAATAAATGTATGCACCAAGTGATGCGATACGAGGAACCTCTCTTCCGTCCACCCTGCGAGGCGAACAGCCTCATCGTGCAGGTTACCCTGGGCTGCCCGCACAACCGCTGCACCTTCTGCGGGATGTACAAGATGAAGAAATATAGGGTGCGCGACCCCGAGGAGGTCAAGGCCGATCTGCGGAGGGCCCGCCTCTTCTACCGCCACGTGGGCTCGGTCTTCCTAGCCGACGGCAACACGGTGGCCATGAACTCCGATAAGCTGGCGGACATCATCCGCTATATCCGTAGGCTTTTCCCGGAGGTGGAGCGTATATCCTCCTATGGCGGAGGGCGCTTCTTGAAGGGCAAATCCGTGCAGGCCCTGCGCAAGCTGAGGGAGGCGGGCCTGGACATCATCTACTTCGGCCTGGAGAGCGGGGATGACGAAATCCTGGCCGCGGTGCACAAGGGGGTGACCTCGAGGGAGATGATCGAGGCTGCCCGGAGGGTCCGGGAAGCGGGGATAGAATTATCCGTGTACATCCTCCTGGGCCTGGGGGGCGAGGACCGATGGAGGCAGCATGCCGAGAACACCGCCCGGGTCCTCAACGCCATGCAGCCCCAGTACATCCGGCCCCGCACCCTGTACCTCCTCCCCGGAACCCCGCTTTATAAGGAGGCCCAGGAGGGGCGCTTCCGGGAGGCCTCCGGGGAGACGGTGATGCGGGAGCTCCAGGTGCTATTAAACCGCCTGGAGGTGGAGGACGCCTGGTTCCTCTCCGACCACGTCTCCAACTACGTGCCCATCTACGGACACCTGCCCGAGGACCGCGAGAAGATGCTGGCCGCCGTGGATATGGCCCTGGAGAAGGCCGACGTCTACCTGGCCCCCCGCCACCTCACCAGCCTATAAATGGTGTCACTCCCCTCAGACAGATTTGGTTTCCGTCCCTGTCCGGACACAGGTCCATCCTGCTATACACTACTACCTCAACGGCCTCTTATCCCGCGGTCCCGAGGCCGCCTAGAACCTCCTCCGGTAATCGGGGCAGGACGTGGCATTGGGACGCTCCGGACGCGAGCAGGCGGTGGGATAATCGTAGGCGCAGGTGTCGCAAAGGAAGCGTTTTCCCAGCAACCATCGCTTGATCTTATCCCAGATACTCATAAAAGAATCATACCACGCCGGCTATCGAAGCAGGGCAACGAGAATCAAGCGGGGATGAAGGTGGGTGAAGCAAGGTCATCACCAATGGCCCTGGAGCGAAGAGGCGGTGGATGCGCCGATGGCATGACGAGGTATCTGAAGAATACCAGACAAATGTCCCGCCTCCTTTGCCCGGGGGAGGTCAGGGTTCACGGCGGGCGCTACGGTTATTAGGAGATGAGGCCGCGGCGGAGGGCGGTGGCCACCGCCTCAGTTCTGTCCTTAACCCCCAGCTTCTCGAAGATGTGGGTGATGTGAGTCTTCACCGTCTGGATGCTGATGAAAAGCTTCTCCGCAATCTCCTTGTTGGAGAGCCCGTCTCCCAGAAGCTGCAGAATCTCCAGTTCCCTGTCGCTCAGCCCGTAGGTCTCCCGGTTGCTCTGGGCCAGGTAGACGTATTCCTTGAGCAGCTGGGCCTGGGCCTCGGGGTGCAGGGTGGCACCCCCCTTGTACACCTCCTTGATGGCCTTCACGAGCTCCTCCAGGCCGGTGTTCTTGAGGAGGTAGCCGGTGGCACCCGCCTTGACTGCCTCGTAAACGTACCCCTCCTGGTCCAGCATGGTGAGCATGATGACCTTAGTCTCCGGAAGGTCTTTCTTTATAAGCCGGGTGGCGGTGATGCCGTTCATACCCGGCATGCTGATGTCCATGAGGACCACGTCGGGCTTGAGGTTCCGGGCCTTGGCCACCGCCTCGTCTCCTCCCGAGGCCTCCCCGACTACATTAATATCAGGGTTTAACCGCAGAAGGCTTATGAGTCCCTCACGGACCAGGCGATGGTCGTCCACCACCAGGACCTTCAAAGTCCTGCGAACCATTCCCATCCTCCTTGCTCACCGCGTAGAGGGGGAAGCTGGCCACGAGGAGCGTTCCCTCCCCGGGTGCACTCCGCACCTGCAGGGTACCCCCCAGCGACTCGGCCCTTTCCCGCATCCCCGCCAGGCCGAACCCTCGCGAGGATTTCCTCTGGGAAAGCGGGAACTCGAAGCCCACCCCGTCGTCCTCCACGCGCAGAACAAGCTTGTCTCCCTCGACACCCAGCTCCACCCCCGCCCGGCGACACCGGGAATGCTTGACCACGTTGTGCAGGGCCTCCTGGCATATGCGGAAGAGGGCCGTCTCCGCCTCCATGGTGAGCTGGGGTATATCCCCTTCCTTTAACTCTATCTTCAACTCCCAGGGAGCTTCCTCCTGCACGCGCCGGATATATTTCTGCAGGGCGGGGACCAGCCCCATGTCGTCCAGCATGGTGGGGCGCAGGCCGGAGATGATGCGCCGCATCTCGGCGATGCCTTGGTTGATGATCTCCTGGGACTCCCGCAGGGCACGGCGGGCTCCCTCCGGGTCGCTCTCCAGGCGCGCTTCCCCGAACTGCATTCGGAACACCGCGCTGACCAGGTTCTGGATGACCCCGTCGTGGAGCTCAATGGCCAGCCTCCTCCTCTCGTCCTCCTGGGCGTTGATCACCCGCTGCAGGAGCTGGCGGTGCACCTGCTCGTCGTAGCGAAGCTCGTCGTAGAGGCGCGCGTTCTCGATGGCGATGGCCGCCTGGTTTCCCACTGCGGCCAGGAGCTCGGCCTCCTGCGGGCTTAGCTCCATCTCCTTGACCTTGCCCAGGAAGATGACCCCGATGAACCTTCCCCTGGCCCTGAGGGGGAGCAGGAAGAGGGAACGCAATCCGGCCAGGACCCCGGCCACCACCTCCCCGGCCAAGAAGGAGGGGGGGAGGGGCTGGATGCCGGAGCCGTAAGCGCCTTCAGGGTCCGTCCACTCGCGGAGCCGGTCGTAGGGCAGGGAGAATCTGGACCACTCCCTATCCCCCAGGGGCAAGCGGGAGCGCACGGAGGCCGGACGGAGACGCCGGCCGATGGCATCTAGGAGGGAGATGGCGCATACGTCCAGCTCGAAGAGGTCCTGAAGTCTCTCCACGATGGTCTCCAGGACCTCCTCCAGCTCCAGGGTGGAGATGAGCTTCTCGGTGATGTCGCGCAGGGTGGAAAGCTGGAGACGGCGCACTCTTTCCTGCCTGGCCCGCTCCTCCGCATCCCTGTCCCTGAGGGAGAGCACGCGCGATACATGGCCTTTCAACTCTCCGAGGTCGAAGGGCTTGGCCAGGTATTCCACCGCCCCACCGCCGAAACCCTTCAGACGGTCCATGTCCGTGTCCCTGGCGGTGACCACGATGACCGGTATGTCTGAGGTGCCCGGGTCCTTCTTGAGGCGCCTCAGGACCTCGAAGCCGTCCATCCCCGGCATCATGATGTCCAGGAGGATGCAATCCGGCTTCCTCTCCTCCACCGCCCGCAGGGCTTCCACGCCGTCGTGGGCCACCCGCACCCGGTAGCCCTCGAATTCCAGGTTTATGGCCATGATCCGGGCCACGTCCGGCTCGTCGTCCACCACCAGGATGTCCGCGCCGGAAGCCCCCTCCCGGTCATCTTCATTCCGGCCCACGTCCTTCTCCCCATTGACCTCGTTCATATCCCGCGCTCCACCGGCTGCGTTACCGCTTCCCTTTCCCGAAGCCTCCGGGCACTTCCCTTCGCGCTTCATTGTTCCCCCCCGCCAACCCGATTTCCCCCCAACCACACCTCTCGCTTCCCAAATTGAAAGGTCCATGGCCTGCACGTACGGCCCTTCGAGCTTTCACCGCCATGCCCGATGACAACATCCTTCCGCTACGCACACCGGTCAACACAGGGAACGCATCTCTTTCCCGTATATCTACAGTCGGCCCCCGCCGCACCAATCTTGACCCGTCCCCTCAGGGCGAGCCTTCCCGTCAAGGGCTCGCCCCATCCTGCGCGTAACGTGCCCCGCCCGCCGCACCCGCGGAGGATGTCCACGTCCACCCCCGCGCGACGGCGGGAAGCATGCAGAGCCCGGCAGGATATGGAAAGAAATGGTAGATACCTGCCGCGCCGTGACTGGAGGCCGTCAGGGGTTAACGATGCATGGATCCACAAGGAGATAAAGGTAAGGCACCTCCGGTAAGGGACACGCGTTCGCACGCCGCCGGGCGTTCGCATGCCGACCCGCACCGGGCGGACCCGCCGGGGTCACTATAGGGGTGACGCCTGTAAACCTGGAGCACAACCACGAGAGCGCTGGGGCATGGAAAAGATTGGAAAGAGGGAGTGAGGCCTCTTCGTACTGCCAGCTTCTGTCAGCGGGATACTCAGGGGCATGGAAAGGCTGAAGGCGGGAGCGGGAGATCAGCTCATGCCCGCCTTGCCCATGTGCTCGCTGAGGGAAATCACCCGGCCGTCCGACCACCTGACGCTGATCCTTCCTTCCTCCACCAGCCTGAGGAAAACCTCCACCACGCGGGGATCGAACTGCCTTCCCGCTCCCCGCCTCAGCTCGGCCAGGGCTTCCTCCAAGGGGAGGGCTTTGCGGTAGGGGCGGTCGGAAGTCATGGACTCGAAGGCGTCGGCCACGGCTATGATACGGGAACCCAGGGGAATCTCCTCGCCCTTCAGCCCGTCGGGATACCCCGTTCCGTCATACCGCTCGTGATGATGGTAAACCAGGGGCATCACCGGCTCGAGCAGTTTCACCGACTGCAGGATGCGGGTGCCGATGAAGGGGTGGTATTCCATCTCCCTCCTCTCCTCCTCGGTGAGGAGCCCAGGTTTTTTCAGGATCTTCTCCCGGATGCCTATCTTGCCCACGTCGTGCAGGATGGAGGCGTGCCGGATGACGTCCACCTCCTCCGGCGAGAGCCCCATCCCCTCCGCCAGGGCCACCGAGTATTCCATGACCCGGTTGGAATGGCCGTGGGTATAGGCGTCCCGGGCGTCGATGGCGTTGGCCAGGGCGGTTATCACCTCGATGTAGATCTCTTCCAGGCTCTCGAAGAGACGGGCGTTCTCGATGGCTATGGCCGCCTGGCTGGCCAGGCTGGTGAAGAGGTTTATCTCGTGGGGGGTGAAATTGCGGGGCTCGTCGGTATACAGGTTGAGCACCCCTATGACCCGGTCCTTCAGGCTTAAGGGCACGGAGAGCAGCGAGCACAGCCCTTCCCGACGGGCGTGTTCCGGATAGGCGTGCAGGGAATCGGTTCTTATATCTCGTACCGCGATAGGCCTTCCCTCCTGGATGACCCTTCCGGCCACGCTCTCCCCCACCTTGATGGGGCCCTTGCTCAGGTACTCATCGGATAACCCGTGGGCGGCGGCGACGACCAGCTCCTGGCTCTCCTCGTCCAGGAGCATGATGGAGCTGGTCTTGGCGTTGAGGAGGACCAGGCTCATCTGGACGATCTGCTGCAGGACGGTCTCCAGGTCAATGGCCGAGGTGATGGCCTTGTCGATCTCGAAGATGGCGTGCAGCTCCCCGATGCGGTTCTGAAGGTCTGCGTAGAGCCGGGCGTTGTGCACCGCCACCGCGGCCTGGACGGATAGGGCGGACATCAGGTTGAGGTCGTTGTCGGTGAAGCTGTCCTTGAGGTGGTTGCCGGCGAAGACCACCCCGTATATTTCTTCTCGCCACTTCAGGGGGGTGTAGAGAGCGGAGCGTATGCGGTGGGTCTCGAGGAACTGACGGTAACCCCATTCCAGGTCCGTGTCCCTGACCATCATGGGCTTCCGGTTCTCCAGCACCTTTCCCACCAGCCCGTAGTCCCGGGGCAGGACGATGGCCGCCTCGCCGGAGCTCACCCCCTCCGAGGCCACCACGCTCAACCGCTCCCCCTCCGGATCCAGCCGGAAGACCAGCACCACGTCCGGGTTGATGCTCCGCGAGATGGCCTCGCAGAGGTTCTCGTAAACCCTCTCCTCGCTCAGCGTGGAGTCGAAGAGGGTGGCGAAGCCGGAAAGGGCGGTGAGTTCCACCATCCTCCGCGCCTTTTCCCGGCTCTCCCTCTCCGCGAACTCCGACATGTAGCCCGTGATAAAGGCGCTAAGGAGATTGAAGCCGCAGCGGCTGAGGATCATCACCACCGACTCCGCCCCGGATATGCGCCCGGACAGGCCTGCGGTAAGGACGTAGAGCAGGCTGCCCAGGAGACCGAAGGCAATGCCCTCCCGGATGCCGAACCACAGGGCAATGTTCACCACCGGCAGGGCGTACAGGAAATCGAACTCCACGACGGGGGCGGAGCGGGTGTAATAGAGGAGAAGGGAGATGAGGAACATCTCGATGGGCAGGAGGCTTAGGCAGGCCAAGCGGAATCTCTTCTCGGGGACGCGTAAAACGATCTGGTCGATGATAACGTAAAAAACCCCCAAGCCGGCCACCACGGGGATAACCCTGGACTGCTCGAAGTAATGGTGGGTGATGAACAGCTGGATGAGGATGTACAGGTAAACGGTTATGCGGATGATCCTTACAAAGAGGATGAGCTTGCGCTTCAGATCCAAGGCCGCACTCCTCGATGTCCTGCCTTTGCGCCCATGGCCGTCTCGCAGTCGTGCCTCTTCCCATACTGGAAGGCACGCCCAGAGCCGCATATCCCCCCGGGGAGGGATAGGTGGCTTCTCGAGTTCTTATTAATCTTTTAATTTATCGTCTCCTCCCCCTTCCTCCTAAAGTACTTCCTCGAACGGAAGATGTAAGTCGGCCAGCGGTCGCCTGGCGGTGGTGAGCGGTGCGGCCCGCGGAGCCAAGGGGGTGGTCCGGACCGCGGCGGGTTGTCAAACGGGGAGGGGCTCCGCGTCCAGTCGACGATTCCGAACGGAAGATGTAAGTCGGCCAGCGGTCGCCTGGCGGTGGTGAGCGGCTCGCCCCTCGGGTGCCGACGGCGTACCCGGACCGCGGCGGGTGATTGAACGGGGGGGAATTCCGCATCCGACCGTCAAGTCCGCGGAGGGAAAGGTTGATGATTCCAAGCGCGACGGGAAAGGCTCGCTCAGTCTTTCAGTACAGCCAGCTCCAGAGCCTCGGCCCAGCCTTCGTTGAGGAAGCCTTCGGTGACCACCACGTTGGGGGTGGAGGCGATGCGGGATTCGAGGTGGGGATTGCCCAGAAGCCCGTTGCGGACCAGGAAAAAGGCCCCCACCACCTCACTCTGGGCAAGGTCGGCCTCGGAGTCCCCCACGGCGACGGCCTCCCGGCGCTCGAACCCGCGCCTCCTCATGTCCTCGGCCACCGCCTTCTCCTTACTCACGCCCCTGGGTACCAGGTGATAGGCCCTCACCTCGGGCACCTCCAGGCCGGGATAAGCCCTGGGGATGACCCCGTTGTCCACCAGTTCCAGCCCCGGATACCTCTCCTCCAGGACGCGGTTTACCTCCTCCAGGTCCACCAGGCCGCGGAAGATGGGGGTGCAGTCCCGGTAACTGGACCACGGGGTGTGAAACTCTAACCTTCCCGGGTGGGCGTGGAGGAGGAAATCCACGGCCCCGCTCTCCATGATGGCTCGGTAGAGGTCCCCGCATTTCCCCACCAGGCCGCCCGTATTCAAGACCACCTCCTCGCCAAGGTCGTATACCAGCTCCACCCCCAGCTCGGCGATATAGTTACGGAGACCCAGAAGGCGAGCGTCCTCCCGCAGCTGGCGGGCGCTTCTCCCGGAAACCGGGACCACGTCCACTCCCCTGCGCAGGGCCTCCACAAGGGCCCGCGCCGGCCGCAGGGTGTACTCGCCCTCCAGGTTTCGGAAGAAACACCCTCCCGGCCCCATCATGGTCCCGTCCAGGTCGGTGTAAACCACCCGTATCCGCCCCAGCTTTTCCTTGATGGCCGGCCACCGCGCCTCCGGCCCGTACTCCCTGAGGGCGCGCTCCAGGAAGCCTTCTCCCCGGGTTCCGCCTTCCTCCACCTGCCCTCAACCTCCGAACAGGGCCCGGTATTCCTGGAGCTGGGAGATGGGGGGCCTCTCCTCCACCGGCAGCCGCCTGGTGTCCAGAATGTATTCGCCGTCCCGGTAATCCACCTGGGTGATCTCCGCGCGGAAACCCTCCGAAAAGGAGAGCCTCCCCTCCTCCTGGAGGCGCACCAGAACCGCCTGCATGACCTGGAAGGCCATCCTCCCCAGGGCGGGGAGGGTCTGGTTGCGGTGATGTCTCTCCTCCAGGTCCACCTGCCCGATGACCTCCATGCCGTAGCGGGAATAGATGTCGATGAGCATGCCTATCTCCACCCCGTAACCGGAGAAGAAGGGGATGCTCTCCAGGAGGGACCTGTCTCCTCCGTATTCACCGGAAAGGGGTTGGATAAGGGCGGTGAGCTCCGGGTAGAAGAGGCTCAGGAGCGGGCGGGCCACCAGCTCGGTCACCCTCCCTCCGCCGGTGGGCAACAGCCGGTGCTCCGCCCGGAAGGGCCGCTGGTAGAACCCCTTGACAAAACGTATGTCCGGCCTGGTCAGCAGGGGTCCAAGGATGCCGTAGACGAAGCGGGGATGAAAGTTGCGTATGTCGGAGTCCATCCAGATGATGATGTCCCCCCGCATACAGTACAGGCTTCTCCAGAGGGCATCTCCCTTCCCCTGGGGGGCGTACATGCCGGGGAGTATCTCTTCCTGCCGATAGACCTCCGCCCCCGCCTCCCGGGCCAGCTCCGGGGTGCCGTCCCTGCTTCCTCCGTCCACCACGCAGAGCTGGTCCACCAGCGGGACGCGGGTCATGAGCTCCTCCACGATGGTCTCCAGTATGGGCCCGATGGTGGAGGCCTCGTTCAGGCTGGGCAGGCACACGCTTACCGTCTTCCCCGCCCGGCGCTTGAATTCCACGAGCCTGTCCAGGTCCTCGAACTGGCAGTGGTGGAAGGTGTTCCCCTCCGACCAGGCGCAGGTCTCCAGCCTCCTTCCCATGCCCCTACTCCCTTCCGTCCTCGCGGGAGGCCTCCGGGCGAGTGGGCCTGCCGCCATCCTCGATCATGACCCTCCTACTCCTGCGGCTTCCCTTGCCCAACTCCCGCCCGCCTCCCACCGCCGGCCACCTCATTTCCAGGACCTTCCCTCGGCCACCCTCCTTCCCAGGTCGAAAGCCCGCAGGTTAACCTCCAGGGCCTTGGGGGGGACCCTTTCCCTCAGGGAATGCTCCCAGGCCCGCACCGGAAACTCAAGGAACGTGGAGAGCGCCCCCAGCATCACCGCGCCCACCGCCCGGGCGCTTCCCGCCTCCACGGCCAGGTCGCGAGCCCGCAGCACCAGGCACTTTCCGGCCGCCTCCCGGATGAGGTCCAGGGCCTCGTCGGGATACGTGGCATCTCCCCTCAACACGGGAAGGGGGTCGAGGCGGTAATCGTTGACCACCGCCGTCCCCTCAGGACGCAGGTACTCGAGGAAGCGCAGCCCCTCGAGGAGCTCGAAGGCCAGCAGGAAATCCGCCCGGCCCCTGGGGATGAGGGGGGAATATACCTTTTCCCCCCAGCGCACCATGCAGATGACGCTTCCGCCCCTCTGGGCCATCCCGTGCACCTCGGAGGTCTTCACCCGGTATCCCGCGCGCATGGCCGTCTCGGCCAGAATGCGCGCTGAGAGCACGTTTCCCTGGCCCCCCACCCCGGCCAGTACCACGTCAGTCACCGCCCTTCACCTCCCGCAGGGCCCCGGGGCGGCAAAGCTGCGCGCACATGGAGCAGCCGGCGCAAAGGCCCTCTTCCACCCAGGCCTTGTCCCCCCGCATTACCAGGGCCGGGCATCCCAGCCGGAGGCAGCGGCGGCAGCCGGTGCATTCCTCGTCCACCACCCTGAAAACGGCGTGCGGGGAGCGGTCCATTAGGGTGCAGGCGCGGCGGGAGATGATCACCGAGGTGCGTCCGGAGCCCACCTCCTCGCGCAGGGTCTTTTCCGTGACCTCCAGGTCCCAGGGGTCCACCACGCGCACCGAGTCCACTCCCACCGCGTGGCAGAGGGCCTCCAGGTCCAAGGCGTGGGTCCGTTCCCCCATGAGGGTCCTGCCCGTGCCTGGGTGATCCTGGAAACCGGTCATGGCCGTGGTCCGGTTGTCCAGGATGATTATGGTGCACGGGGTGCGGTTGTAGACCATGTCGATGAGGCCGGTGATGCCCCCGTGAATGAAGGTGGAATCGCCCAGGGCACCCACCACCTTGCCACGTAAATCCGCGTTGACCCGGCTCCCGGCGAAAGCTTTCTCCAGTCCCAGGGCCATGCCCACCCCGGCGCCCATGCACACCTGGCAGTCAATGCCCTCGATGGGAGGAAGCACGCTCAGGGTGTAACAGCCTATGTCGCTGGAGACCACCAGCTTCAGGCGGGAGAGGACGTAGAAGAGACCGCGGTGAGGGCAACCGGGGCACATCACCGGTGGTCGCGCGGGAAGCCCGGAGGGAAGAGGCGCGGAGATCAGCTCCGCGCGGTCCCAACCCCCGTCCTTGAGGCCCGTGTCCACCTCTATGATCTCGGCCAGGCTTCTCCCCACCCGGTCAGGATCCAGTTCGCCCTCCCGGGGAATCCTGGCCTTGCCCATCACGTCCAGGCCCATGGCCTTGAGGGAGTCCTCCAGGAAGGGCTCCAGCTCCTCTACCACGTAAAGGCGGCGGAAATGGGAGGCGAAGTCGCGCACCGTCCTCTCCGGCAGAGGGTAGACGAACCCCAGCTTGAGCACGGAGGCCTCGGGGAAGGCCTCCCGGACGTACTGGTAGCACACGCCCGAGGTAACTATTCCCACCCGGTCGGACCGCATCTCCACCCGGTTGAAGGGGAAGGTTTCCGCTTCCCTCGCCAGCTCCTCCAGGCGGCGCAGGAGCACCGGGTGTCGCAGGCGGGCGTGGCCGGGTATCATCACTCTCTTGGCAGCGTCCTTTCGGTAGGGCAGGTCCACCTCCAGCCTCTCCCCGTCGTATTCCACCACCGTCCGCGAGTGGCTGACGCGGGTCTCCAGGCGTAAAAGGACCGGCGTGTCGTGGCGCTCCGAGAGCTCGAAGGCCGCTCCCACCATGTGGTAGGCCTCCATGCTGTCCGAGGGCTCGAGGAGCGGGACCCCCGCCATGCGGGCATAGTAGCGGCTGTCCTGCTCGTTCTGGGAGGAATGCATTCCCGGGTCGTCGGCCACCACCAGCACCAGCCCGGCATTGACCCCGATGTAGGGCAGGGTCATCCAGGGGTCGGCAGCCACGTTGAGGCCCACGTGTTTCATGGCCACCAGGGTGCGCGCGCCGCCCAGGCAGGCGCCGATGCCCACCTCCAGGGCCACCTTCTCGTTCGGGGACCACTCGCAGTAGACCTCCGGAAAGCGGGACAACTCCTCCAGGATCTCCGTGCTGGGCGTCCCGGGGTAGGCGCAGGCCACGCGGACCCCGGCGGCGTAAGCCCCCCGGGCCACGGCCTCGTTTCCCGAAAGAAGTTCTCTCTTGTGCCCGAACCCCACCAGGACCTCCTTCAGGCGGCGTCCACCGCGTTCCCAATCTCACGGAAGAGGGCCTCCCATCCCCTCTCCCTCCCGCTTCTGGCGTCGATTGTAGGGCATTATAACACGAAGGTCCCGCGCCTCCCCTATGCTAAAATTACACCGAATTTGGCGCCGGATAAGGCGCGGAAAAGAGGATCGCCGTCATGACCGGACGCGGGGAAGAGGAAGGACAGCGGGACCGTCGCTCCGACGAGGAGCTGGTCAGTTCCTTCCTGGACGGCGATCAGTCGGCCTTCGAGGAACTCGTCAACCGCTACCAGTCCACGGTCATGAACCTCGCCTACCGCATGCTGGGCAACCGCGCCGACGCCGCCGACGTGTGCCAGGAGGTCTTCCTCCTCCTTCTTCGCAAGCTGCACTCCTTCCGAGGGGAGGCAAAGTTCTCCACCTGGCTCTACCGGGTGGCCATGAACGCCTGCCACGACCACGCCCGCCGCAGCCGCCGCCACGTCTCCCTGGCGGATTCCCAGGACGACGAGATGCCGGAGATGGAGCAGCGCCTCCCCGACGACGGTGCGGACTCACCGGAGTCCAGCATGGAAAGGGAGGAGATACGGCGGCGGGTGCAGGAGGCCATCGCCCGGCTGCCCTTCAAATTCCGCGAGGTCCTCTACCTGCACGATATCAGTGGGTACGATTACAAGGAGGTGGCCGAGATACTGGGCATCAACCTGGGAACCGTCAAATCGCGTCTCAACCGGGCCCGGAACCGGCTGGCCGCGGAACTCGAGGACTACTGGGAGCAGAGCCGCTGATCCGTTTTCCAACGCCGTGTACAGGGACGAATAAAGGGTGAGGGGATTGGAAAACGCCGGGAACAGGGCCGGAATTGAGGCCATCTAACAGTTGGCGAAAGGAGAGGTTTCGGGGACATGAGATGCAGGCAGGCCAGGAAACTGATGAGCCCCCTCCTGGAAGGGGAATTGGGGGATGAGGCGGCCGCCGGGGTGCGGAACCACCTGAGAGAATGTCCGGCCTGCACCCGCAGGTTCCGCATCCTCGGCGAAGTGGTGCGGGAACTCTCCCGGATGCCGCAGGTGAAGCCTACCCGGGTGGAAACTATCCGGCTTCACGTCCGCCTGAGGGAGGCGATGTCCGCCTCATCCGCCGCCCGGCCCTCGAGGCCCGTTCTGCGTTGGGCCGCTGTTGCCGCGGGCCTGGTGGCGGTCATCGGCGCCTCGTTTACCTGGACTCTCCTCTCCCGGAGGGAAGCAGCGACCACGGTGGTGGAATCCACGGGGGGAGGGGAGCCGTCGCGTGGCCTGGTATCCGAAGTGGGCATGGAAACCTCGTCCCTGTCCCTGCAGGATATATACCCGAGCAGCGTGGAGGACCTGGTGGTGCGACCCGCGCTGGTCCTGTCGGGGCGGGAATATACCTCTGGGGAGCTCCAGGCCTACGGTGAGGACATCGGGCCGCGCATGGCCTTCTACTCCGCCTACTGGTATCCCATCCAAGGGGACACGCAGTCACCCTACCTGCCGCGCCTCCAGGAACAGCTGGTCGCCGACCTTGCCCGCCAGGCGGAACAGGCCGGGCTGGATCCCGAAGAGCTCCGGCGAGCCCTCGCCGCCATCCTGGGAGAGGTGGGAAGGTCGCTCCTTCCCTGCCGGGCGGAATTGGCCAGGGTGCAGGGAAGGGAAGCCTGGCTGTTCTCCCTGAGCGGACCCGAGGACTACCTGCTCTTCCCCGACCCCCAGGTCCCCGCCGCCCTCCACCTGGCTGCCCGGGGCGGCCAGGAGAGCCTCAAGCTGAGCCAGTCACTTCTCCAGGAGCTGTATGCCTACCTCATCCCCCAGGGCAGGGAAGTAAGGGCTCCGGTACCCGGCACGGAGGGCGCGGCCCGGGAGGCGGAGGTCTCCGGGGGAGTGGAAACGGAGGCCCGGGAGTCGGCGGAAGCCGGGGAAGCGCGGCCCAGGGCCGCTTCCGAGGAGGAATTCCAGGCCTTCCTGAGGGAGATGGCCGCCCAGGGGAACCCAGCGGAGGCGGTGGCCGCCCTGCAGGAACTGAACTACGAGCAGCTGCTCCTGCTCCTGCAGGGAGACTGGGCGACCTTGGCCTCCAGGGGAGTGGACCTCAGCGACTTCCTCCTTCCCCCGCGCCGCCTGGTCGCCGTGGACCGAGCCACCGGCCAGGTGCTGTGGAAAGCGTCCCATGACCGGAAATAAAAGGCCGGGCACACCTTGTGCGCCCGGCCAGCAGGTCTTGATTCCAGTACCCTTCCGGGGAAACCAACCTTCACCCGGAAAAGCTTTCCCGCATCAGAAGCAGAACAGCTGGTTGGGATCCACTTCCTCGCGCAGGATGCGCAGCTCCTCCTCCGTGGGCTTGGGAGTCTCGGTCACGTCATCGGGGATGATGAGCTCGAAGCCGGTGAACTGCTGGATGACCTCCGGCGTGACCCCCGGGTGGTAGGAGATGAGCTTCATGCGGCAGGTCTCCTCGTCGAAGCCCATGACCCCCAGGTGGGTGATGACCCTCCAGGGTCCCCCGCCCACCAGGCCGGCGCGTTCCCGCGCCCCCGGACCGTCAAGGTAGCCCGGCGTGGTGATGTAGTCCACCCTCTCCGGGAGGCGTTCCGGGAGGTGCAAGCCCATGAAGATGACCCTCTCGCAGAGGGAAGCGATGTCGTTGGCACCTCCCGAGCCGGTGAGACGCACCTTGGGATGATAGTAGTCGCCGATGCAGGTGGCGTTGATGTTCCCGTACATGTCGATCTGGGCCCCGCCCAGAAAGCCCACGTCGGCGTATCCCGCCCGGCTGTGCCCGAAGACCGAGGACATGGAGAGGATGATAGGCGCCTTGTAGGTGGTCCAGGAGCAGGACACCGACCAGGGGAGCACCCGGGGCTCGGGGTCAACCGCCCCACACTCGTAGATGGCCATCATGTTGGGGGCGTGCATCTTCTTGGCCAGCAGCGCCCCCACCAGGGGGAGGCCGGTGCCCACGAAGACGCTCTCCCCGTCTTTGATAAGCCTGGCCGCCACGCAGGCCAGCAGTTCCCTGGGAGTATACTGAATGTCGCTCATCTTCCAACCCTCCTTAGATGGCCCGCTTGGCCACTTCCTCGTACCTCCAGTCCCTCTCGCCGCCGACTCCCCAGTATCCCAGGCCGAAGTAGCTGGCGTCGCAGGAGAGCTGCTCCAGGCGCTTCATGTACTCGAGGACGTTCATGCCCTCCTCCTCGGCGATGAGCTGGATCATCTCGTAATGGTCCTTGGTCCCCAGGATGTACTTCTCGTACCACTCCTTGGTGGATTCCCTGGTCTTCCACTCCACGCGCACCACCCGCTCCTGCAGGCGGCGGTCGAAGTAGTACATGCCGGGCATGTCTCCCGGGTAGGCCCCGTAGGGAACCTCGCACACGGCGTCCACGCAGTAGTGGGGGATGATCACCTGGTAAGGATTGGAACGTATGTCCTCGGTGGACACGATGCGCTCGCAGGTCACGATGACCTTGCGGGCGGCGATGGCGATGGCCGTGTCGTTGACCGATGGACCCCAGATGCGGCTGTTCCCGTACTTATCCGCGTGGTGGACGTGGAAGATGGCCACGTCGGGGTACATGGCCGGAACCAGGCACACCGGCTCGCCGGTCCAGGGGTCCCTGGCCTCCTTCACGTAGGGGTTGGTGCGCATGAGGTCCGTGCCCAGCATGGACTTGCAGGCCACGTAGTTGACCCCCTGCTCGGCGGCGCGCAGGGCCAGGGAAAGGGCGCCGTGGCTCCACTCGGAGTAGACCTTGAGGGTCCCCGCCTCCACGCCGCGGCGGAAGGGGGATATCAACCCTCGCATCTCCACCCCCACGTAGGCCACGTGGGCCCCCTCCAGGCCGCCGAACTCGTGCCAGGCGGTGTTCATGCCGCCCGGGGTGAAGATGCCCACCAGGTTCTTCTTCCGCTGGCGCCCGATCTCCCAATAGGCGGCCATGGGCCCCCGCACGTAGGCGAAGCCGGTCTCCACGATGGAGTCGCCGTCCTCCACCAGGGTGGCGATGGCCTCCTGGAGGGTCATGCGCTTGTCCTTCTCGGCGCGGGATTTCTTCAGCTTCCATTCCCGGGCCAGCTTGTGGTCGAAGAGTCGGTCGTTGGCGTGGCTCATCCTCGTACCTCCCGGTTTGATCCAAGAGATGGATGGGGGGAATCGGAGGTCTCCAAGCCCAGGGGGTGCAGCGGTTCCCGCAACGGGCGGAACCGCCAGGCCTGCTCCTTACCCTGTTCCATCTGCTTCCTCGTCCGGACTGCGAATCCTAATGTGACTCTGTAGTCGTACGATAACCTTAATATTTTTACCATCAAAAGGGTAAGGGCGCAATCGAAAGCCCTAACCTGCCGGTGCCCGGCCCCGCGGGCGAAGCGGGAAGTGAATGCGGTCTCTCCTCCCCGCTGACCGGGCTCAACATGGTGCCCACGTCGAAGGTGTAACATGAAAGGGCACGGGCGGAGGCGCCCGGACATGGGTTGCCTGGAGGCCGCGGCCTGCCGGCGGCGCAGCGGCGAAAGGGCGGAGGGAAGGAGCTGGATTCATGCACGAGCTGGGGGTCACGGAGAGCATCGCCGGCATCGTTCTCCGCCACGCGGAGATGAACGGCGCCCGGCGGGTAATCAAGGTGAACATCAAGCTGGGGGAACTGACGGGCATAGTGGACCATTACGTCAGCTTCTACTGGGACCTGGTCACCAGGGACACCATCGCCCAGGGAGCGGAGTTGAACTTCACCAAGGTGCCGGTGGTGGCCTACTGCAATAAATGCCGGGAGGAGTTCCGCATCCAGGAGTACGACCTGACCTGCCCGCGCTGCGGTGAGCTGGCCTCGGATATAATCTCGGGCAGGGAGTTCATGGTGGAGTCCATAGAGATAGAATAGGCGCCGGAAAGCGTGGATGAGGCCGCAGTCCGCACGGACCGGAAAGGACCTGGGCTTTCCGGCAACAGAGGAACGGGAAATGGAAAGGACGGTCAATGGATATCCAGATCCTTGAGGGCGTCTTCGACGCCAACGAGAGGATAGCCCGCGAGAACGAGGCCCTTTTCCGGGAGCACGGCGTGCTGGCCGTGAACCTCATGGCTTCCCCGGGAGCCGGGAAGACCTCCCTGGTCTCCAGGACCCTCGAGCTCCTCTCCGGGGAATTGAGCATCGGGGTCATCGAGGGAGACATAGCCTCCAGCGTGGACGCGGAGAAGATAAAGTCCTACGGCGTCCCCGTGGTCCAGATCAACACCGGGGGGGCCTGTCACCTGGACGCGGCCATGATACGGGAAGCCCTCGGCCACCTGGACCTCTTTTCCCTGGACCTTCTGATCATCGAGAACGTGGGCAACCTGGTGTGTCCGGCGGAGTTCAACCTGGGGGAGGGGCTGCGGGCGATGATCCTCTCCGTGGCCGAGGGGCACGACAAGCCCCTCAAGTATCCGCTCATGTTCAGCCAGTCCCACGTCCTCCTGGTCAACAAGATAGACCTCCTGGGACTGAGCGACTTCGACACCGGGGAGCTCCGGGAGACCATCCGCCGCATGAACCCCGCCATGGAGATATTCGAGGTCAGTTGCCGTACCGGGGAGGGGCTTCAGGCCTGGGCGGATTGGTTGAAGCGAAGGGTCAGGGAAAGCGGGAAGGAAGGCAACCCCTGAGGAGAACCCCTCCATTCCCGGGCTTCATGTAAACACCGATCGTCGGACACCTGCGGAGGGCAACCGGTAATCAGCGTTATCCCCGCGGAGTGCTACCCGAGGATGACCAGCGCCACTACCAGGACCGCCGCCAGGGCGAGGCGGTAGATGGCGTAGGCCTTGAAGGTGTGGGTCTTCAGGCGCGATAGCAGAAGGCCCATGGCCATATATCCCGAGACGGCCGCCGCGGCACAGCCCGCCGCCATGGACCATACGGAGCCGGCCGGGATGCCCTCCTTCACCAGCTTGAACCCCTCGTAGACCGCCGCCGCCCCGATGATGGGGATGGAAAGGAGAAAGGCGAAGTCCGCCGCCTCCCTCCTGTCGATACCCACGGCGCGGGCCGTGGAAATAGTGATGCCCGAGCGCGATACCCCGGGCATCAGTGCCAGCCCCTGGGCCACACCCACGGCCAGGGACTCCCTCCATCCCGCGGACCGCCAGTCCTTCTTCTCCCCTCCCCACCTGTCCGCTCCCCAGAGCACGAGACCGAAAACGGCCAGGGCGACCGCCATGAGCAGGGGCATACCCTCCATGATCTTGGATGACTCGGCGAACACCGCCCCCAGGACCAGGCCGGGCAGGGTGGCCAGCAGGAGAAGCCGGCCCAGTCGGGCTTCCTGGCCGCCGTGCTCCCTTCCGCGGGCCTCCCTCCAGCAGGCGGAGGCGATGGACGCGAGGCGACGGCGGTAATACCACACCACCGCCAGCCAGGTCCCCAGGTGCAGGGCCACCATGAAGGAGAGGTCCGGCTCGCCCCACCCGAAGAGGTGGATGAGGAGGGCGAGGTGCGCGGAACTGGATATGGGCCAGAACTCGGTGACCCCCTGCGCCAGCCCCAGGACCACCGCCGGCCCGATACTCATGTTCATCCCCGCTCCCGGCAGGTCGGTTTCATCCCCTGGCCCTCAGGAACTCGCCCCGCTCCGCCAGCATGGCCGCCACCCGGGCGGCGCGCTCCGGGTTGGTGTAGACGCACAGGCGGTCCCGTGGAAGATCGGCCACCTCCGCCGTCTCGGCGTCCCTCTGGGGCATGCCCACGGTGACGATGGGCTTGCCGTGCCGTTCCATGAGCTCCACCACCTTCTCCGCGAAGCGGTTGCTGCCCTCGCGCACGTACCGGCGCCGGACGGCGAACACCTCCCTCTCCTCGGGGGGCACCTCCTCCGGCCTCTCCGCCATCCCGAAGGCGGCGGCGGCGTTCACCGTGCCCAGGGAGATGAGGAGGTCGAAGGCGGGATGGGAGGCCAGGATCTCCAGGCAGCGGGCGTGGTCCTCCAGGTTGACGATACCCACCAGGTCCACCGGGTTCCCCTTGCTCCAATAGGAGGGGAGGATGCCGGAAAGCTCCTCCTTCACCTCGGGGGGCAGGGGGACCACCCGCAGTCCCTGGCGCTCGCAGAGATCGGCCTCCACCACCCCCCATCCCCCTCCCCAGGAGAGGATGGCCAGCCGTCTTCCCCGGGGGACGGGCAGCTTCACCAGGGCGTCCGAGAAATCCAGCATCTCCTCCGTGGTCTCCGCCCGGATCATGCCCGCTTGCCTTATCATTCCCTCGTAGATCTCCCGGGAACCGGCCATAGCCGCGCTGTGGGAGGCCGCCGCCCTCCTGCCCGCCTCCGTGCCCCCCGCCTTGTAGATGACGATGGGCTTGTGGGGGGTTATCTCCCGGGCCAGCTCGAGTATGCGCCGCGGGCGCTTGAAGCCCTCCACGTAGAGGAGGATGACGCGGGTCAGGTCATCCTTGGCAAAATATTCCAGATAATCGGCGAAATCCAGGTCGCACTCGTTACCCACGCACACGAAACGCGAGAATCCGATCCCCCGGTAGGACCCCCAGCCCAGCATCTGGGTGCCCAGGTTACCGCTCTGGGCGGCGAAGGCGATGTGGCCCGGGCGCGGACGCACCGGGGGCATGAGGGCGGTGAGGCTCCAGGGGGCGGAGTAGATGCCCATGGTGTTGGGGCCCACGATGCGGATGCCGCGGGAGTTCGCCGCCTCTACCAGTTCCCTTTCCATGCGCCTCCCCTCCGGGGAGGACTCACTGAAGCCCCCGGAGATGACGATGGCCGCCTTTACCCCCGCCGAGGCGCAGTCGTCCAGTACTTCACGCACGCTCTCCGCCGGTATGGTGATCATGGCCAGGTCGACCGGTTCGCCTATCTCGGAAAGGCTGCGGTGGACCGGCAGGCCGTGGATCTGCCCTCCCCTGGGATTGACCAGGTAGAGTTTGCCGCGATAGGCATCGCGGAGGATGTTGGAGGGGATGATATGCCCCCACTTGGCGGGGTTGCTCGAGGCTCCCACCACCGCCATGCTCCTGGGGTTGAAAAGCACTTCCACTGCATCACCGGGCTTCATCTCTCCTCCCTCTCCTCTCCTACCTCTCCTTTCTGCCGCGAGCATCCCTGCTCTCCACGTCCTCACAGAATTTTGATCCGGGCGGCCAGTTCCCCGCCGCGTTCGATGAGCCCGTCTATCCGCCCTCCCACTCCCGCCAGGTAGGCCTGGACGGTGCCCTGCAAAGCAACCGCTTCTCCAGCCAACGGAGCGAACCGCTGGCGGAAATCCGCCAGGGACTCCATCTCCTTGGAGGGGGCGGCCTGCAGCACCCCGGAAACCATGTCCCTTATCCCGCGGAATAACGCACGTAACTTGTCCAGGTATTCGCGCATCTCCTCCGGGGGGGTGATGCCCTCCAGTTCGCCCAGGTACATGTGCATGGTCCTGGCGTCCTCCTCGGCCGCCCCCCTTATCTCCTCGGGCTGCGGCTGTTCCGGCAGGGAGGGAAGGGCGAGGTTATCCACATCCACCAGCATGGGAAGCACGATCTGAAAGAGGCCCAGGGAATTGACAACCGTGCTGGTCTCCCGCTCCCCGTCGGCGTAGAAATGCATCAGGTCCAGGTGGAGCTCGAGGGCTTCCTCCGGGGGATCCAGGGAATCCAGGGCCCGGTAGGCGCCGGAAAATATTTCCTTGGCCCGCTCGAAGAGATCCCCGACCTCCTGGAGCTGGTAATATTCGTCACCGGAAACCTCGACCAGGGATTCGAGGACGTAGCTGAGGTCCCAGGCCACCCCGTCGTGGATCTCGGAAATGCGTTTCTTGTATTCGGAGGCGCTTAAGCTCTCGCCCCTTCTCCCGCATCCCGCGGCGAGGACGGCGGCCATGAGGCAAAGGGCCGCTATGGGCACAAGGGGATAAAAATACCGGCGGCGGTCGAGCCCGTGCATCACCCCTGCTTCGTCGCGGCGCATACCTTTCTCCGTCTCCTGCTCCACATCCTGAAAAACGGGGATATCGACCCAAACATTATAAACTAATCCCCGTGCGAAGGCCTCCAGGCCTTTGGTCGATATCGTACATATTCAGATTCTCTGTTCACTTAGGCTTGCGCCAGGTGTTAAAATATCCTTTGTGGTCTCGAGAAACCTCCGGGACTCGAGATGAAAGGAAGGTGAAGGTTGCACAGGCGCGAACCGCCGTTCAGGGGCAATGGCAGCGAGGCGGCCAATAGCTCCCTTAAGGTCCGCATAAGCAAGGGCTTTATAGACGCCGCCTTCGGGGAGGGCTTCCTGGTCGAGGTCTGGGACTTCCGGCGCCAGAGGCTGGTCTACGGAGAGCGGTACAAGGAGCTGGACAGGGCCCGGCGCCGCCTGAACGAGATCAAGAACGATCTGGACAACATGAGCCTCGACCGCTTCCGCCAGGCCTATCTCTCCCGCCACGCCCGCTGAACCCACTCGTTTTCCGCCGGCGGAAAGCAAGGTCCGCCCCTGGAGGATGGCTTATCTCTTGCGGGAGGAGCGGTTTCCAGCTTTTCCCTTATTACGGCCGTGCCTGCCGTAGAGGGCCAGCATCTTTTCCACCCGGCGGCGCAGCCCCTCCCGGAGTTCCGGCGGATGGAGCACTTCCACTTCCGTCCCCCAGCGCAGGAGCTCCCTCTCCAGCCAGGAGAGGCTGCCCGTCCTCAGCGTGCACACCACGGCCTCCCCGTCCTCCTGGAATTCACTGAAAAGCGCCTGTTCCCTGGCCCAGGGAGCCAGAGCGGGTGAAAAGCGCAGCCTCACGGTGATCTCTCCCGAATCCGGGGCGGCGGAAGAACCCCTTCTGTCCAGCTCCGTCTCCCGGTAAGGAGCAAACCTCTCCTCCGTTACCCGGAGGTCCTTTATCCGATCCACCCGGAAGACGCGCATCTCCCCGCTCATGCCGTCCCAGGCGTGGAGGTACCAGTGCCCCATTCCGAACTCCATGGACAGGGGGTGCACCTGGCGGCGGGTGAGCTCCCCCCTGCCGTAGGAATAATATTCCATCTCCACCACCCGCCGCTCGTCACAGGCCTCGAGGAGCTGGGACAGCACCTCCTCCCGGGAATCCGGCGATGCCACCTCAAGGCTCCGCTCCACATCCTCGGGGGAAAGCCCCTCCATCCCCATGGCCTGCTGTATCCTGCGCATGGCGGAATGCAGGGCCGAGGTGGCCGAGGGTCCGGCCAGCCTGGCCAGGGCGCTGCAGGCCAGGTAAAGCCCGGCCAGCTCCGAGGGCGTGAAGCGCACCGGACGGGCGAAGTAATCGGCCATGCCGATGTACACGCGGTCCCCGTCCATGCTCACCTCGATGAGGTCCGCGGGGGTGTAGTCGGGCTGCCCGCACATGAAGATGAGCTCGAGGTCCCTTATGAGCTGTTCCCGAGTCACCCCGAAGACCTCGCAGAGCTCCCGGAAGGTGGCGCCCTGGTGCTTCAGGACGTAGGGGATGAGGGCCAGCATGCGGCGCAGCCTGGCTTCAGGACCGGCCATCCTGCCCTCCTTCCAGCCCGCGCAACATGTCCAGCAGCCGGTTCCGTATCCTCTCACGCAGGTTACGGGGTGAGATCACCTCGGCGTCCTCGGCGAAGGAGAGGACCCAGTTGCAGAAGGCATCCTCGTTGCGCACCGTGACCCTGATGACCCCGCTGCCGTCCTCAAGGTAGCGGAAGGGATAGATGTCGCCCAGGTCGCGCTCCACCCACCAGGCGATGCGGGGCGACAGGCGCACCTCCGCCTCCTGCGGCGATCCCTCCTCGAACTCCCAGGGGAGCACCCGTGAATAATCGCTCAGCTTGAAATCCGGCGGTTTCTCGAAATCCGGCCCGGGATGATCGGGGTGTTCCAGCACCACCTCGGACTCCACCCGCGAAACGCGGAAGGACCTCCTCTCGCCCCGCAGGTGGCAGTAACCCACCACGTACCAGGCCCCGCGGTCGAAGTACATCCCGTAGGGATCCAGGCGCCGCTCCCGGGGCTTCGAGGAGCCCAGGGAGCGGTAGGCGAAGCGCACCGTCTTCCTCCTCACCGAGGCCTCCCACAGCGCGCTCAGCTTCTCCACCGATTCCGCCGGGTGGTCGAAACGGACGGGAGCCGGGCGCGCCTCCCGCAGAGGCCCCGCGCCTCCAAGGTCCGGGCTCAGCTTTAGGAGGGCGGACGAGGCCTCGCGGGAGAGGGGTATCAGCCCGCCGGAGGCGAAACGGTGTACCAGGAGCAGGGCCACTTTCTCCTCGGGCGTGAAATTCACCTCGGGCAGGTAATACTCCTCCTTGGGGATGCGGTAACCCGTCTCCTCCCCGAAGGCGTCCAGCGGTTCCACTCTTATGGGGATGCCCATCTCCCGGAGCTCGCTCTTGTCCCTCTCGAACATGCGCTTGAAGGACGCCGCGCTCTCCTGCTGGTAACCCGGTATGCTGTTGCGGATCTGTTCCAGGGTGACGGGGCGGCGGGCTTCGAGGAGCATGGCGATGAGGTTCATCAGCCTTTCCAGCTTGCTCACGCCCGACCTTCCCCCCTCCCGCTTTTCCCCGCCTTGCCCGGGAAGGGACCTGTCACCGGCCGGTGCTAACATCGGCTCGTGGCAGGCGATGACGGAGAGGCAGGCGAACATGGAAAGGAAGGCGTGGATGGGTTCTGGAAAGGCGTTTCTCCTGGTCCTCGGGTTACTCCTGAGCTCCGCGGCGGAAAGTCGCGGGGTCTCGGCCATCATCCTGGCCGCCCTGGCAGCGGCGTGTTTCTTAATATTGCTGGCCGAATCCCCCTTGGTACGCAGGAGGTTGCGGAGGGCGGAAAGCCGGGTACCGGTCACCATCGGCTTTCCCCTTCCCGCCTCGCCTGCGGAGACAGCAGGCGGTAGAACAGAAGAGCCCGGCACGAAGCCTCCAGGCTGGAAGTCCACTGGAACGCTTCTTCCAGCATCTGCCCCACGGCGAAGCTGCCGTGTCCCCTGACCATGACGATCTTGTAGTTCTGGAGCAGGGGAGGGAGCTTCTCGGCTACCTCGTCCGAGCCCACGGTAAGGTCCGCTCCCACCACGGGAACGGCCTTGAAATAATAAATGCCCTCCGTGTCCACCGGGTGTATTTCGTCCTCCAGGAGCGACAGGGCGATGGCGCAGGGAGGGTGAGCATGCACCACGGCCAGGGCCGAGGTTTCCCGGTATATGGCCCTATGTATCTTGATCTCCGTGGAGGCCAGGGTGATGTGGCAGTCGTCGTCGTGCATACCGGTTTCCACCAGGTCTCCCTCCCTGAGGTGGGAGAGCATGGAACCGCGCCGGGTGATGAAAATCCTGTCCCCCACGCGGACGCTCATGTTCCCGCTGTGCGAGGAATTCACCCCCTGCAGGAACAATTCGCGCCCGAAGAAACTGAACTGCTCCAGCATGGTAAGCCCTCTCACGCAAACCGGAACGCCATCTCGCTTTTTCATAATAGCATCCGCGGGAAGCGGAAGAGCGAAAATGCGGGCCGCATTCGGGCTACTCCGGAAGGCCGAGGGCGGCCAGCTTCCGCGGGTCAGGGATACCCCTCTCGTCCCAGCCGCGGGCGCGGTAATAGAGGGGGAGCATCTCCCTGAGGAGCACCACCCTCCCGGCCGCCGGTCCCTCGGCCACCGGTTCGCGGAGAAGGCGCGGCGGCAGGGTGTCCTCCGCCGGGTCCATCCCGCACCGCAGGTTGTACAACCTCTCCAGGTTCCATATGCGCTCCCCTATGCGGTGCAAGTCCATGGCCTTGTAGGGAATGCCGGTCACCGCCTCGAGCATGCGGGCGAAGTACTCGTCGCTCAGGGCGAACTGAAGGAAACGGCATAGTACCAGGGAATCCACGCCCGCGTTGAGGTTCTGGGCGAAAATGGTCAGGCCGGGCTTGTCCGTGGTGGATTTCCGGTCCACCATCTTGGGTATGCCCAACACCTCCGGACCTACCAGGTAGGCCCTCAGGTGACATCCTCCCCGGTTGGAGGTGGCGAAGGAGAGCCCCTGGCCCTGCAGGCCCCGGGGATCGTAGGCCGGAAGCTCCAGCCCCTTCACCTGCATGGCGTATTCAACCGCTCCCCGTGCCTCGGCGAAGCGGCGGGATCCCCGGGCCAGCTCCCGTCCCAGGCCCCGTCCCAGGGCCATGTCCTCGAGCAGCCCGAGCACCGCGTCCGCGTCCCCGAAGCGCGGTCCCCCTTCCACCAGGCCCCTCTCGGACAGCTCCATGCAGCACCCGATTACCGAACCCGCGGAGATGGTGTCCAGGCCCAGGTCGTTGCACAGGTAATTGGCCAGCACCACCTTCTCCAGGTCGTCCACCCCGCACTGCGCCCCCAGGGACCAGAGGGTTTCGTACTCCGGCCCCTCGCCCCTTAGGCCCCCCGCTCGGGTGACCCTGCCGCAGCCTATGGGACATCCCCAGCAGGCCCGCCTTTTCTCCAGGTGCCTCTCCTCCAGCACCTCCCCGGAGATGGACTCCGCCCCCGGGAAGCGGGAATGCTGGAAATTATTGGAAGGAAATACCCCCAGCTCGTTCATCAGGTTCACCAGGACGGCGGTGCCGAAACGGGGAAGGCCTACCGCGGTCACCGGGTTTCCCTTGATCCACCTCCGGGACTCGC
The DNA here is from genome assembly GCA_030019255.1 of Actinomycetota bacterium. Lineage (NCBI taxonomy): Bacteria > Bacillati > Actinomycetota > Actinomycetota bacterium. Next base: position 143,466 of record JASEFK010000005.1, on the reverse strand, counting down.
CGAGGACGAAGGACAGCTTCCCGGGCCGGCTCACGCTCACCCGGCTCCGGCCCTGGACCACCACGGCCTTGAGATTCTTGGAGCCCATGACCGCCCCCAGACCTCCCCGCCCCAGCGCCCGGGAGCCGTCGTTCATTATGGAGGCCAGGAGGCAACCGTTCTCGCCCGCCGGGCCAATGGCCGCCACCCCGGCCCCCGGGTGCGCGGCGCCCAGGCGGGTCATGACCTCGGAAACCGTCCTTCCCCAGAGGTCGTCCGCGGGATGAAGGCGAGCTCCCGCCTCGCTGACCTCGAGGTACACCGGCTCCGGGGACCGGCCCGTCACCAGGAGGACGTCCAGGCCGCATCTCTTCAAGCCCACTCCCCAGCGCCCGCCGGAGTTGCAGTCGAACACCGTGCCGGTGAGGGGCGACCTGGAAACCAAGGAGAACCTCCCTGCCGTAGGCACCGGTGTGCCCGTGAGTGGCCCCACGGCGAATATCAGCGGGTTGGAGGGATGAAGGGGCTCCACGCCCAGGGCCCGGTCGTAGAGCAGCTTCACCCCCAGTCCCCTACCGCCCAGCCACCGGGTGAGGAGCTCCGGGTCCAGCTCCCTCTCCCGGAAGGAACCCTTTTCCAGGTCCACTTCCAGCATCCGGCCCATCCATCCGTCCATCTCCCGTCCTCCCGTTTCCGCAGCCGGCCGCTAGCTGTGCCCGTCGAAAGGCCCTCTTTCTCAAAGCATAACATCACCCAATTTCCCCGGGCCGTCGGAAACGGGCGGAACCACGGAAAACCGCCGCCTGAACCGGAGCACCTCCGCCGGTGGAACCGACCCGGATCGGACGTGATGAGATAGGCTCGAGAGAACCCCCACGGGAAATGGCCACATCTCGGTTTCCCTGCTTGCGGCACAAGAAAAAATCGCGCCACATCTCACATCGTGCCTTCGCCGTCATGCCGGCCGAAAGGAGGCCTTCCGCGCTGATCCCGAACGGCGCCAAGCCCTGAAGCCGCCCGTGGTCGGTTGCCGTGCGGGGCGAGGAATGCGCGGATTTCCGGAACCGTGCAAACCGGGTAAGGGTATCTGGTATCATGTTGCGGGAAACGGGCGTTGATCGGACGATAGGGGGTCTTCCTCATGGCCGAGAAACAGTCGAGGTTAAAGTACCGCGGGGAGAAGGAAAGGAAAAGGGATAGCGGAAAATCCAGCCTGGCGGCTAAAGGGAGGGTGAGGTGGATGCTGCGCGCCTCCATCATCGCCTCCCTTCCCGCCCTACCCGCCCTGATGCAGCGAATGGCCCAGGCGGAAGGGGAACGCAAGGGATTCCGGGTGGAACAGTTCAAGTTGACCGCCAGGGACGGTACCAAGCTCTCCGCGGCCCTCTACGTGCCCCGGGGCGAGGGGCCTTTCCCCGCGCTGGTCATGGTGCATTCCTGGATGCTCAACCGCTGGCAGTGCCACCTCTACGCGCCCTATTTCGCCTCCTCCGGATACGTGGTCCTAGCCTATGACTGCCGGGGATGGGGCTCGTCGGGAGGCGAGGTTTATTGCGCGGACCCCGACCACGAGCTCAACGATCTGGAGGACGCCATAAACTGGCTCACAGAGAGGAGCGGCTTGCCCCTCAAGGAGGGAGCGCTAGGCGTTACCGGGATATCCTACGGCGGAGGGCATTCCTTCCTCATAGCCCTGCGGGACCCGCGGGTGAGAACCGTGGTCCCCATGGCCGGATGGACGGACCTGTCCGCGAGCCTCGCCCCCGGGGGTTCGGTGAAGTTCTTCTGGGGATTTTTCCTGGTCCTCACCGCCACCTGGGCCACAAGGCTCAATCCCCGGAACCCCCTTTACCGCTGGACGACCACCCTTCTCCTGGGCCGTGGGGACCGCCGGGAATTCGAGGAGAACATGCGCAGGAGGTCCTGCCTGCACCTTGCCGAGGAGTGCGAGAAGCCCATGCTCATCGTGGGCTCCTGGAACGACGACCTCTTCGAGCCCAATCAGATGATGGATTTCTACCTCCGGCTCAAGGCCCCCAAGATGCTCTACATCTCCAATGGGATTCACGGTCTGGATTCGGCAGTGGGTCCCCGCTGGGCGGGGAAGGAGATCTGGGAGCTCACCCGCCGGTGGTTCGATTACTGGCTCAAGGAAGAGGAGAACGGCATACTCGACGAGCCCCCCGTGCGGCTCTACCGTCCCTGGAAGAAGCGGGTGGAGGCGGAGGAGGAATGGCCCCCCCGCGGGATTCGCACCCACACCATATACCTGGGCCGGGACGAGGGGCAGTTCAAGCTGACCTCCAAGCCCAAGGGCAGGCGAGAGGAGGCCGTGTTGCGGCCTCGCCTCCTCACTCCCGCCAACTCCGGTCCCTCCATCATCCGGCCCCAGGCCATGGGCCTGCCCGTGCCCGGTCCGCGGAGGGAGGCGGGTGACGGCTTCTTCTCCTTCACCACCTCGCCGGCCAAGCGGGACTTCGAGCTCCTGGGGATTCCCAGGCTGCGCCTCCGGTTGGTGCCCCGGGATCGCAAGGCGCAGGTGAACGCCCTGCTCTACGACGTCCCCCCGGAGGACGGAGGGCTGCCCCGCCTCATCACCTACGGGACGTTGACCCTGGAGGACGTGGAACCGGGAAGGGAGACGGAGAAGGTCATCGAGCTGGTGGCCGCCGACTACCTCCTGCCCCGCGGCCACCGCTTCCGGCTCACCCTGTCCGGGAGCAACCCCACTTTCGTCCTCCCCGTGACGGGTAAGGGCCTGCGGGTGGTCTACGGGGACGGCCTCAGCTACCTGGAGCTTCCGCTACGGGAAAGCTCGGAGCGGGGGGAAGGTTCATGAGCCGGCCCGTTACCTGCCACGGGCGGTAGATGGCGATTGCCTAAATGCCGATAATCCGCGACGGGTAGGAGGGCAAATTTGGCTTCCATTTATTTCCATATCATCGTGCGGGCTAGGGCCCGGTGGTAAATCCGAGGGGGTTCGCAATCCGAACTCCTCCCAGGCCCGCCCTTTACCGGGAGGGGAACAGGACTTGGGTTTCTTCCCGCATGCAGCCCCGGGTGTTTCTTCCAAATGCTCGCGCGGGCTGGAGTCCGGGGGGACATCCGAGGGGGTTCGCAATCCGAACTCCTCCCAGGCCCGCCCTTTACCGGGAGGG
>JASEFK010000005.1:0-140232 GCA_030019255.1 Actinomycetota bacterium | reverse complement strand
GGGACATCCGAGGGGGTTCGCAATCCGAACTCCTCCCAGGCCCGCCCTTTACCGGGAGAAAGATCGGCCCCGGATGTTATGATAAGACACGGCGATAAGCCGGCGGGGGCCTGACAAGCCGGCCCCCCTCTAAAGGGAGAGGAGGGCGCGATGAGGGACAAGAAGCGGTCCTCGATGCGGGCGAAAAGAGGTTGTGGGCCGGACAAGCGCAACGAGCGGGAAAAGGGCGCCTGCATCTTCCCCTCCTACACTTCCTCCCCGCTTTCCCGCACCGCGCTCCTTTTCCTGCTGTCCCTCCTCCTCTCCGGCTTCCTTTTCCTTCCAGCGATTACCCTCCTTTCGTCAAGGCCGGCCCCGGCCGCGGACGGCACCTGCGGGATAGGCGCCGGGACGGCGTCCACCGAATGGTTCTTCGCCGAGGGTTACACGGGCGACGGCTTCCAGGAATGGCTGTGCGTCTTCAATTCCAATCCCGAGCCCATCGCCCTGCAGGTGGACTTCCTCTATAACGGTGCGCCGCCGGGAAGCGTCTCCTCGGAGATACCGCCCTTCTCCCGCTCCACCCTCAATGTCAATCACCTGGCCGGGCCAGGAAGGGAACTTTCCCTCCATGTCACCAGCGACAGGCCGGTGGTGGCCGAGCGGCCCATATATTTCCTTTATGCCCATAAATGGAAGGGTTGTACCCTGGGCCAGGGAGTGACCTCTCCCTCCCAGCAATGGTATTTCGCCGAGGGCTGCACCCGGGAGGAATTCGAGGAATACCTGCTGCTGGCCAATCCCACGGAAAGCGAGGTGGCCGCCCGCGCCCGCTTCACCCTGGAGAACGGGCTGAGCATGGTACTCGAGACCCACATCTCTCCCTTCTCCCGCTGGACCATCTTCGTCAACCACGTGGTGGGAGCGGACCACGATGTGACCGTCGAGGTGGAGGCAAGCGGGCCCGTGTGCGCGGAGAGGGTGATGTATTTCAGGTACCGCGGCGCCTGGTGCGGCGGGCATGCCTCGACCGGGCTCACCGCGCCGCGCGAGAGGTCCTATTTCGCCGAGGGATATACCGGCGCGGGCTTCGAGGAGTGGCTCTGTCTCTACTGGCCGGGGAGCGGCGTCGGGCCGGCGGAGGAAAACGAGGTCCAGGTACGGTGCCTGTACCATGGCGGTGGGGAAGACGTGTTCACCTTCCGTCTCCAGCCTGGCCGCCGCAGCACCCTGAACGTCAACCAGCTCGCCGGCCCGGGCAGGGAGCTTTCCCTGGAAGTGACCGGCTCCCGGCCCCTGGTGGCCGAGCGCCCCATATATTTCAACTACCTCGGCGTGTGTCCCGGCGGCCACGTCTCCACTGGGACGGGCAGCCCGGGACTTTCCTGGTTGCTGGGCGAAGGGACCACCAGGCCCGGATTTCATTCCTACCTGTGCATCCTGAACACCACGCCCCAGGAGGCTTCCATACGGATAGACTTCGCCCTGGGGGACGGGAGCAGCGAGTCCTTCCAGGCGGACATCCCCGCGTCCTCCCGTTTTACCCTGAACGTCCTGGACGTGCTTCCCCGGGGAATGGATTTCTCCACCCGGGTTTCCTCGGACCGGCCCGTGGTGGTGGAAAGGCCCCTCTACTTCCCGGGAGCGGACTTCGAGACCCTCAACGCCATGGACCACATCCGCCACCTGAGCGTGGGCCTGGGGCCCCGCGTAGAGGGGACGGCGGGCGAGGAGAGGGCCGCCGCCTACCTGGCCTCCGTCCTGGCCAGCTATGGATACTGGGTGGAAATCCAGGAGGTGCCCCTACCCAACGGCGCCTGGACCCGCAACGTCATCGCCTCCCTGGAGGAAAGCCGCGCTTCCGGGTCCCGGCAGACCCTGGTGGTGGGGGGACATTTCGACACCAAGGGAGGGACCGGAAGCCCGGGGGCCAACGACAACGCCTCCGGGACGGCGGTGGTCCTGGAGCTGGCCCGCTGCCTGGCGGAGACGGGCCCCCTCCCCGGCCTGCGCCTGGAGTTCGTGCTCTTCGGTGGCGAGGAAAGGCTGGTGGATGGGACCGACCTCCACCACTTCGGGTCCAGGCACTACGTGGCCGCCCTGACCCCGGAAGAGAAATCCTCCCTGCGGGGTGCGGTGATCGTGGACATGGTGGGGGTGGGAACCCGGCTCTACGCCCGCACCATGGGCATAGGCCCCATGGACCTGTGCAACGCGCTGCTCGCCTACGCCTCCGGCGCCGGTGTGAGCCTTCCTTACCTCCAAAGCGGCAGCTACTCGGACCACGAACCCTTCGAGAGGGCGGGCATACCCGCCGTGTGGCTGGAGGTCAAGGACGACCCTTGGTACCACACGCCGCAGGATACCTATGACAAGATAGATCCCCGCCACCTGGAGATCACCGGGCGACTGTTGCTGGGCTTCATCCTCCACCTGGGTGAGTGAGGAAAACCCGCCGCCTCGGGATTGAACGGTCCGGGGCGGATATCAAGGTCGGTCGAGCAAAGAAAATCGGGAGGGAAAGGATGGACGTGAACATCGACTACCGGAAGAGGGTGGAGAGGATCATCGAGGAGATGAAGGCGCGGGGGATCGACCTCCTCCTGGCCACGCGCGGGAAGAGCGTGACCTACATAGGGGGTGCCTTCATCCCCTGGCGGAGCGTAGTCCTGGTCTCCCGGGACGGCTACGTGGGCCTGAACACCCTGCTCATGGACGCCGAACGGGTGAAGGACGATTCATGGCTGGACAACGTGGTGGGGTGCGGGCCCATACCGGGGATGGAGCTCTGGGACGTCACCCTGCGCCAGATAAGGGAACAGGGCTGGGACAAGGCGGTCATCGGGGTGGAGCTGGGACATTCCCCCCGCATGATCGCCGGGTACCTCTTCGCCACCGAGTACCAGTTCCTGAAGGAGAACCTGCCGGAGGCCAGGTTGGTCAACGCCCTGGAGATCATGGACCGGGTAACCTACGTGAAGGATCCCGAGGAGATAAAGCTCCTGCGCCAGGCGGCGGCCATCGCCGACGCCGCCCAGCAGCGGGTGAAGGAGCTCCTCGAGGTAGGAATGACGGAGCAGGAGATCGCGGGCCTCGGGGAGATGGCCATGCGCGAGCTGGGCAGCGAGTACCACTGGCCGGTCACCGGGTCCTCAGAGATCGCCTCAGGTTACCGCACCTGGTATCCCCTGGGCGGGTGCACGCCACCCACGGACAAGGTCCTCCAGCCCGGGGAGAACCTCCTGGTGGACCTTCACCCCACCTACCGGCGCTACTACTCAGACCTCTCCCACAACTACATCCTGGGGAGGCCCTCCCCGGAGCAGAAGAAGCTGGCCGAGGCCTACCTGCGCACCACCGAGCTCCTCGTCTCCTCCTTGAAGGCGGGCAGCACCGTGGGCCAGGTGTGGCAGAAGGTCTTCGACGAGGTCTCCTCCCTGGGATACGCGCAGTACACCCTCCCGGCCTTCGGCCACGGCATCGGGGTCATCGGCCACGAGTGGTACCCGGCCATCATCAACAGCGACGAGTTCCGCGACCTGGTCCTGGAGGAGAACGTGGTGGAGGTGGCCGCCCTGGTAATGAACGTTCCCGGGGTGGGCGGCATGCGCCTGGAATGCGTGGTCCGGGTGACCCCCCACGGCGGGGAGATGCTCAACAAGACCCCCCTGGAGCTCACCGTGCTGGACATCTGAGGGCACGGGGCGCATTCCTGGGGACTTCCGTACCCCTCTGCGGGGAAGGGGCTCCCTCGACACCACCCTTGGAGCTCACCATACTGGACATCTGAAGTGCCGCCGGACATCCCGGGGCCATCCTCTTTCCGCCGCCCGGGAGAGGTCGCCTCAACCCCTGCAGCGTGGCACGGCGACCTTTCGCGTCTCCTTCACCCCAGGGCCGGGATGCCGAGACGCCGCTGAGAGCGACCGTTCCGCATCCCATCCTTGGGGCGTGAACGACGATGTAGAAGGGGGAAGAACCGCCAACATGGCACAAGGACGAGGTTCTCGCCGTGCACGACAGTGAAGCGCCTCCCCCGGGTGGTTGTCATCACGTCCGGCTGCGGATAATATTTTAAGGTCGAGGCTGCATCGATAAATTCTCTTGAATCGGCGCCGGCAGAATGCAGGGAGGGGTACGAGAAAGGGGGTTCGACCATGAGCGTGCTCTACATTCCCAAGGACGACGGCACCTACGAAAAGGTCCCGGTGACCCCGGAGAACACCCGCCGCTACATCGAGAGCATACCCCTTTACCGGGACGACGACGACCCTACCTTCTGGCCGCAGGAGAAGATACGCGAGATGCAGGAGCAGATGCTCCGGCGCCAGATGGAATGGATCTGGGACGGGCACGACTACTACAAGCGGGTCTTCAAGGAGCAGGGGATCGAACCCGGGGACATCCAGACCCTGGATGACCTGGAAAAGATTCCCTTGACCTATAAGAAGGATTACATGGCCGACCCGGAGGCCTTCAAGCTCAAGCCCTCCAATCCCACCCTCTACGACTGGATATTCGAGGTCACCTACACCACCGGCTCCACCACCGGCGTGCCTACGCCCTTCTGGAACACCATCCACGACGCCCACGGCATCTGGCAGATGATCTTCCGGGGCATCAAGCTGGGGGGCTTCCCGCCCTACTCCCGGGGCATCAACCTCTTCCCCCTGGGGCCCGTTCCCCACATCGGCTTCTTCCGCGCCCGGGACATAGGGATGATGGGACTGGGAACTCTTTCCATGTACGGCTGCACGGGCATGACCTACCCCGAGTTCCCCGTCCACCGCTCCATCGATTACGCCATCGACCTCATCGAGAAGGGCAGGGCGGAGGTGTGGCTGGGCATCGCCAGCTTCATCCGGCGCCTGATCATGCGCGCCGAGGAACAGGGCAGGGACTTCTCGGCCACCAAGCACATCCAGGCCCTGGGAGAGGCCTGCCCCAAGGGGATGCGCGACGACATGCGGCAGCGGCTCATGAACATGGGCGCCGAGGACCCCTTCATCAGCAACTCCTACGGGTTCACCGAGATGCAGGGGGCCATGCCTGAATGCACCGACTTCAGCGGCTGCCACAACCCGGCCCCCAACCTCTACTTCTTCGAGGTGGTGGACGAGCAGACCGGCAAGCGGCTCCCGGACGGGGATCGCGGCCTCATCTGCATAACCCACCTCAACCGCCGGGGCACCGTCCTCCTGCGCTACGTCATCGGGGACATCGGGGCCATGACCCACGAGACATGTCCTTACTGCGGCCGTAACTCGGAGCGCATCATCATCGCCGTGGGCAGCACCTATGCCACCCGCACCACCGAGCTGGTCAAGCTCAAGGGCACCCTCATCAACCCCGAGGTGCTGCGGGACGAGGTGGCCAACACCCCGGGGGTCAAAGAATACCAGATCATTTTCACCAAGAAGGACCCGAGCGACCCTTACTCCCTGGACGAGCTGGTGGTGAAGATCGCCCCCGCCGAAGGGGTGGACCGCGGCAAGCTGGAGGAGGACATCAAGATGAAGCTGCGCACCGCGGTGGAGATGACCCCCAAGGTGGAGTTCGTGGCCATGGAGGAGATCTACGACCCCACGGTGGCCCTCAAGGCCTACCGGGTCATCGACATGCGGCCCAAGGATCTCTGATTCCGGTCACCGGACAACCACTCCGTACAAGGGGGCGGGCCTCGGAGGCCGCCCCTTTTCACCTTCCTGGTCGGTGGAGTCCTCTCCACGCGCCCGATCCGATTTCCGGGTCGAGGGACGCGGGACGTCGACCCCACCGCCTCCCGGTGATAACCTTTCGGGTCAGCCTGACGGCACGCCGGAATCAGGGAAGCAGGACGGGAGGCTCGCCTGGATGGCCGAACCCCGAGCTCAGGAATTCCTCCTCTCGGACTCCCTTTCCCGGCGGTCCCCGATGACCCGCGCCGGAACGCCGGCCACGATGGCGAAGGGCGGGACGTCGCGGGTGACCACCGAGCCCGCCGCCACCACCGCTCCCGTTCCCACGGTGACTCCCTTGAGGATCACCGCGTGGGAGCCAATCCAGCAGTCCTCCTCGATGACCACCGGGCCGTAGGTCCCCCTCTGGAAGCGCATGGGCTCCCCCAGCTCCAACCCGTGGTCCGCGCAGTTAATGTTCACGTAGGGGCCGAGCATGGAGTTCCTCCGGATGATGCAGTCGTCGAAGGCGTTGATGATGTTGTAAGGCCCTATGGCCACGTTATCCTCTAGGAGGAGGGTGGCGTCATTGGCGGCGAAGAGCCGGGCCAGGGTGTCCAGGGAGCAGTGGCGCCCGATGATGATGCGTCCCCGGTCGTTTCCCCGTATCTGCACCGTGGTGGGGATGAAGGTCCCGTCCCCGATACTGCAGGTGGACTCCCCGGTCAAGGCCACGTCGGGCGGGCCGGATATCCACACGTAGGGGCCGCATTCCACCCCCCTCCTGCGCAGCTGCCACTGGTAATAACGTACGCGCGGGTGCCGGAGGGAGAAGCGCAGCCGGTTCCAGGTCTCTCCGCGGGACGGGAGAAGAGCCAAGGTTGACACCGCTCCGCGCAGGGCGGTAGCGGCGTACAACGGCGGCAGAAGAAGCCTCCCTGCAGACCGCGGCGTGCCGAATTCCACCCCGCGCATCACGGTATGACCTCCAACTCGGAGGCCGTTTCCCCGTAACGGCCCAGTTTCCTTCCCATATCCCAGTACTCCCGGTGGTTGAGCACGAAGGGCCGGAAGGCCTCCACGTCCACGGCCCCCTTCTCCCCCTCGCACTCAGAGGCCAGGTGGACGGCCAGCACCAGGCCCACGAAAAGGGTGTGGGAACCCAGGGGCAGCTCGGCGCTCACCCGGCATTCAATGTTCAGGGGACACTCCGCCACCAGGGGAGCTACCACCTCGCGGCCCCTTTCCCGGGTCAGCCCGGCCAGCCGGAACTTGTCCCGGTCCCGCCCCGAGACCATGCCGCAGAGGTCCACCGCCCGCCAGAGGTCCCGGGAGGGGACGTTGACCGCGAACTCCCCGCTACCCTTTATGAGCCCGTGGGTGAAGCGGCTCTCCCGCACGGCCACCGCCACCTGGGGGGGTTCCATGCACACCACGTTGGCCCAGGCGGCGGTCATCACGTTGTCCCTCCCGCCGTGCGCGGCGGTGATCAGCACCACGGGCTTGGGCAGGAAGAGGGTCGAGGCCTTCTTGACAACTTTTTCCATTTATCCTCCTTCCCCAACCGGGCGGCAGGCCGCCGTCCGGCAATCCTTTATCGCTTGACTCCGGCCCCTTGGATCCCGGGTCCTGACCGGGAGGGCCGCCTTTATCGGCGCCCGCTCAACTTCCTCTCGAAACCGGCCAGCTTGTAGCCCGCCCACAGGGCGTAGAACAGGTGTACCTTGAGGAGCTCGCGCTCCTCCAGCATGACCAGCGGGGGAGCGTAGGCTATCTCCCGCACCAGCGATTCCGCCAGGGACTCCACGCCCAGGGGCTCCCCGGCGAAGGGCGCCTCCTGGACCACCTCCTCCTCGTACATGAGCCTCAACCTCTCCACCCCCCTCTCCACGGAACCGGGGAGGTGGGGGTCGGTATAGATGACCGCCTCCGCACCGTCCTCGTAGGCCGCCCGGGCCAGTATGTACCCCTCGAGGAAGGTGGAATCGATTACGGCGCCTACTTCCCGGAGCAGGCTCCGGGACCCCACTCGCGGGAAGCAGTTGCGCACCACCCGCTCCCGGAAGAGGTCCAGCCAGAGCACGGCCATGGCCCTGGAGGCCAGGTCAAGGTCGCTGAACTTTATCCGGCGACGGTATTCCTCGAAACGTTCCCGGAGGGTCATATCAACATGATAATTGATAATCCGTCGGGCTAACCTCGCGCTCAGTCCGGGGTCAGGCTCACCACCCGGTCGGCGTAAGCGTCGTAATGGTCGCCGCAGGTGAAGATGACCACCTGCCTCCCGCGGGCGTATTCCCGCAGCAGCTCCATGGCCCTTCTCAAGCGGTTGGAGTCGAAGGTCACAAAGGGGTCATCCAGCAACAAAGGCGGGTTCTTCTCCCCGCAGATGATTTCCACCAGGGAGAGGCGGGCCGCCAGGTAGAGTTGGTCGACGGTCCCCCGGCTCAGGGAATCCGCCTTCACCTCCTCTCCCTTCTCCGGCGACCATACGGCCAGGTTCAGGTCCTCCCCCTCCACGGTGACCTTCCGGTAGCGCCCCCCGGTGATGCGGCCCAGGTACTCGCCGGTCATCTTTTCCAACCGGGCGGTAACCGAACTCAGGCTGTCGCGGGATGCGCGGTCCAGCCAGTCCAGGGCCAACCTCAGGGCCTTTGCCCTCCTGGAGAGCCGTCCCTTCCGCTCCTCGAGTTGGACAAGCTCCTCTTCCACCCTCAGGAGCTCTTCCTCGTGCTCTTCCCCGGAAAGAACCACCTCGCAGCGCACCTGTTCCGCGCGCAGGTCCTCCAGCCTCCGCTTGAGCTCCTCCCTCTCCCGCAGGGCCCGCTGGAGGCCATCCGGGTCGAGCGTGCATCCCCTCAGTTCCTTCATCCTCCGGCTGCGCAGGCCGACCTCCGCGGCCAGCCTGCGGGCCTCCTCCGCCAGCCTCCCACGGTCCCCTCCCCGGACGGACAGCATCTCCAGCCGTTCCGCGATCTCCTTCCTGCGGGCCAGAAGCTCGAGGTATCCACGCCTAAGGCGGTTGAAGTCCTCCAGTGAGTCGCAACCCGCACGGGCCACTATCCTTTCCATAGTGCGGGTTATCTCCGCCTCCTCGGCCCTGGCCTCTCCCAGCCGGGCGCGCAGCTCCTGCAGCCGCTTACCCCCGGCATGGAAGCGCAGGTACCCACCGGGAAACAGGGAAAGGGCCACCAGGCCGCAGCCAGCCAGGCTGAGGGCGAGCAAGTAGGGAGAGAGGGCGATGCCCGCGAGGCCCGCCAGGACCAGGGTCAATCCGGCCGCCAGGACCCAGGGGGCCCAGGGCCTGGGTTGCAGGGTCGCCGCCTCCTCCAGGCGGCGGGAGAGGTCGGCCATCCTCTCCCCGGTGGCGGCGCGACGCTTCTCCAGGTCCTCCAACCTCTCCCTTTCCTCCTCCAGGACCTCCCGTAGCGTCCCGTAGCGGGATTCCTCCTCCCGGGCCAGCTCCTCGTCCTCCCCGAGGAGCTCCAGAGAGGCCTCCATCACCCGGTAGCGGCGGTGGAAGTCCTCTACGTCTTCCTCGATATCCATGCGCTCCTGGGTATCCCTTATCAGCGCCTCCAGGACCTCCAGCCTCCCTGCGGCCTTTTCGCTCTCCTCGGCCAGCTCCGCCAGTCGCCGCCGGGCCTCCTCCCTTCCCCTCACGGCGCGGGAAAGCTCCTCTCGGCGCTTCGCGAGGGCGTTGATCTCCTCCTCGACCCGCGCCAGGGGACCCGGGTTTCTGGCTGCCCCCCTGGTGCCCCTGAGCAGGTCGCCCAGCTCCCTTTCCATGGCCTCCCTGGCCCGCACTGCACCCGGCCCGCCCTCGAGGCCTCCCACCGCCGCCTGGAGGCTCTCGCCGAGCTCCTTCCCGCCCTCGGCTATGTCGGCCACTTCATTTTGCCTTATCCCCGCCGTGGCCCGGAAGGCGGCCTCGCTTCCCACCCCCAGCCACTCCCGCAGCCGCTCCTGGATGCGCGCCGGGTCGGTCTCCCTCTCCCCGTCCCAGGAGAGCTCCGCCCTCCGCGTGGAGAAGTCCTTGACCAGATGGAAAATGTTGCCATTTACCCTTCCCCTTAGCTCCACCCGCATGCCGCCGCTCTCGCCCCAGGTCACGCTCTCCCGCACCTCCCGGCGGGTGGAGTCCACCCTCCAGAACAAGGCGGCCAACATCGCCTGGAGCAGGGTGGATTTACCGGATTCGTTGGGTCCCCGCACCACGTTCACCCCTTCCCGGAGGTCGAAGGAAGCCTCCCGGAAACGCTTGAAATGCCGCAGGGAGATCTCCTCGATCAGCATGAACCTCACCCTCTGCCCGCCAGGTGGAAGAGTCCCAGCCGAAGGGCTTCCTCCGCCACCTCCAGTTCTTCGCCCTCCAGGCCGACCATCTCGCTTTGGGCCAGGCGCAGGAAACGCCCCGCCACCGTGTTCTCGGGAAAGTCCTCCACCTCCCAGGAAAGCGAGGAACCCGGCTCCACCTCCAGGGCCAGGTGGAAGAAGAGCGGGGAGAGTTCCTCCTCCATCCTCTCCGCGTCGAACCTCGACCACGCCTCCCCCCAGGCACGTCTCACCCGGACCCGCAGGGCCAGGTCGGGATGGGCCATTCCGCGGAGGTGGCCGTACAACTCCTCCGGGCCTCCCAGTACAGCACCGTCCAGCTCCAGGACGGAGAACCTGCGGCGTCCCACACGCAGGGGCTTCACCTCCGCCTTCCCTTCTTCCCCCAGCCTCACATGGAGGATCACCCCCTCCCCTTCCGTCTCCATCCCCAGGGGCTCCGGAGGTCCAGGGTAGTAGGCGGGAACTCCACTCTCCTCCCAGCCGGAGAAGGAGTGCCAGTGCCCGAGAGCCAGGTAGTGAAAACCGGAGGCGGCTATGCTCTCCCGGTCGACCCAAACCCCATCCTCCTCTACCTTCCCGGGGATGCGCACCGAGGCGTGCAGCGCGCCGACCCTCCAGCGGGCCTCATCCCGGGGGCGGAAACCCGCGAGTGGATTCCGGCGTCTCCCACTCCAGGCCGCGCCGTAGATCACCAGGTCCAGGCCAGGAATGGGAAAGGGGGTGAGTTCTTCCGTGGAAAATACGTGGAGGTTGGGGATGGACTTGAGGGCGGGGTGGTCGTAGGCCCCCCCTTCCCTCCAGGGATCGTGGGTGCCGGGGACGATGACCGTCCATATCCCTTCCCGGCTCAGCCGGTTGATCTGAAAGGCCGCTTCCCCCAGAAGCTCGGCCCCCGGGTAGGGACGATCGAAGAGGTCCCCAGCTATGATCACCAGATCGGCTTGGGAAGCCAGCGAGAGGTCCACCACCCGGGCGAAGGTTGCCTTCAGCTGCTCTCGCTGCTCCTTCCCCTTCCGGCCCAGGAAAAGGAAGGGAGCCCCCAGGTGGATGTCAGCGGTGTGGATGATCCTCAAATGCGGCATCTATGTCCCCCGTGGTCTTAGAGTCGCCACGCCAACGGTTATTATAAATCAGCCCGGGGACAGGGGACTCTCCCGCGGACACCGCTTCCCCCTCCGGCCGGTATGATGGGGGCAGGAGAGCCTTTCCCCGGGCGTCGTTCATCCTCTTGGGCGCCGCGGCGGTGGACGCGGCCACCTTCAGCCAAATGGCAAGGTTGCGCAACCGGGTGCTCAGGCCCTGGAAGGAGGGGGATCAAACCTACATTTTTCAACCTTCACTTCCCTTCCCCCAGGCTTCTCAATGATGCTGGAACCGCCCAGAACCGGGATCAAGCCCACCTTTTTCAATCTTCGCTTCCCTTCCCTCCCGCTCGGACCCGCCGGTCAAGGCGGGTGGCCACCGTGGTCAGAAAGGTGGGCTCCAGGACCAGGGCGGCGAAGCAGGCGCTGGCCAGGGCCAGGGCGGTGATCACGCCGAAACGGCGGAGAGGGGAAAAACTGGATATGGCCAGGATGAGGAAGGCTCCCGAGGTGGTCACCGCGGCGGAGATCAGGGCGGTGCCCACGTTGCGCACCGTGGCGTTAACCGCTTCCTCCGGTCCCAGGCGGTTCTCGTACAACTCCTCCCGGAAGCGGTGAGCCACGTGGATGCCGAAGTCTATCCCCGCCCCGATGACCAAGGAGGCGATCATCACGGTCATGATGTCCAGGGGCCAGCCTATGAGGCGCAGCAGGCCAACCTCGAGGAGGATAGCCAGGAAGACCACGGAGGTGGCCGTAAGCCCGTAGGCCATGGACCGGAAAACCACCATCACCAGGAGGGCGCAGAGCAAGAGGGCCAGGCCCCCTGACTCCAGCTGGGTGGTAAAGAGCTTGTCCAGGGCATCCGAGATGATCAGCGGCATGCCGGTGAGCCGGATATCAAAGGTGCCCGTGGCGCTCACGGCGGAGGCGGCGTCCCTGAGGATGAAGGCCATCTCCTTCTCCCCCTCCTCGTTCACGAAGGGCACCTCGAAGGCCACCAGGGAGGATTTTCCATCCGGTGTAAGCAGGGAGGTGGATTCGAACCCGAAGGCTTCCTCCGCCCTGGAAAGGAGCACCTCCGCTTCCTCCCTCGAGACGGGTACCCAGTCACCGGGTTCCGCCTCCTGGACCGCCTCCCCCGCCGGGTTGGCACCGGCAGCCTCCGCGGAGGAAAGGGCTTTCAGGGCCCGGAAGATGCCGGGGAGACTGTTGGTCTTCTCGGGGCGGAAGTACTTCCTCTCCCCCTCCGGGGTCAGGTTGCGCGGATGGTCCAGGACCGCGCTCACGAACTCGTCCATCTTGCGCAGGGACGGCGGTGACAGGAGGTCTTCCCCTTCCAGCAGAGCCACCGTCGTGTCCTGGCCCCCGAAGTATTCCTCTATGCGGGTGAAGGAACGGTAGGAGGGCAGGTCCTGGGGAACGAAGGTACGGAAGTCGGCGGAGGTGGATATGCCCAGGACGGAAAGCCCGCAGGCGACCACCAGCACCAGGCAACCGATCCATACCGGCAGGCGGTGTCTCTCGGCCAGGAGGGAGAGCCGGGCCAACCCCCGGTCCAGCCAGTCCAGGAGGAGATGTTCTTCCACCCTCCTGGTCTCCCTCACCCCCCTCCTGCGGTCCCGGATGACCAGGGCGGCGGGAAGCATGGTTATGGAGAGCAAAAAACCGAAGAGGACACCTCCCAGGCACAGGAAACCGAACTGCCGGATGGGGGGAAGATCGGAGATGGAGAAGGACAGGAAACCGAATATGGTGGTGGCCGCGGCCAGAAAGACCGCGATGCCCACCGTGACCACCGAGCTCACGGCCGAATCCTCCGCCCCCTTCCTCTTGTCCCTCTCCTCGTAGTAGCGGGTAAGCACGTGGATGGAATAGGCGATGTCTATGCCCAGCATGAGGGGGATAAGGGCCATGCCCATGACCGTGTAGCGTATCCCCGCGAATCCCATGATTCCGAATATCCACAGGAGGGACACGAAAACCACGGCCAGGGTGAGGAATATGTCCAGCACCTTGCGGAAGGTGAGAAAGAGCACCAGGGCGATGAAGAAAAGGGCGATGATTCCCAGGACGGCGCTGTCGCGTAGGGAGAGGTGCTGGAGGGCCTTCATCATGTAGACCTCGCCGCTCACCTCCGCTGCCAGCCCCCGGGAGGCGAAGAAATCCACGGTAAAATCCTCCAACTTGCCCGCGCGCCGCAGAACCTCGGCCTGGGGAAGGTCCGGTCGCACCTGGATGTTTACCACCGCCGCCTTCCCGTCCGCGGTGACGGTCCTGCCCAACACCATGGCCCCCACCGACTCCAGGTAGCGGTGCAGGGCTTCGGAAACCGCCGCCTCCACCAGGTATTCCGCCTTACCCGCGCCTGCTTCCCCCTGCTCCGCGGCTATCCGCAGGCCCTGCAGGAAGGGCGCCGCTTCCGGTTCCCCCTCCATGGACCGCGCTTCTTCGGAGACCAAGAATTCCCTTACCGCCGCCATGGCCTCTTCGCCGGAACCCGAGGTCCGGAGGGAGGAATACAGGGACATCAAGGCGCGGGCCTGCGGGTTGCGGAGAAGGAAGGAAAGGTAGCTCTCCACCCGGAGCACGAGGTCCTCCCATTCCGCGGAACCGGCCCCCCCTTGCAGGGCTTCCTGGTACTGGAAAAGGACCAGGGCGGCTTCGGGAGAGAGGAGGTCCGAGCCGGTCAGAAGCACCTTCGCGTAATTGAGGCCCCCGAAATCCTCCTCCACCTTGCGCAGGGTAGCGATGGAGGGGTACTTGTCGGGCAGGAGTGCCTCCTGGCTGAACTCCATCTGGATGCGCAAGGCCCCCGCCACGGCCACCGCGGTAAGGAGGGCTATGATGCCCAACACCAGCCAGGGTTTCCTGGTACTCCAACCGGTCATCAGGCTGAAGACCCTCTTCATGGCCTCCTTCTCCCCTCTTTCCCGAGTCAGGCGGCGTCTCCCAGGCGACGGCAACAATTATTATATTTGCAATAAAAAAATATTGCAATTTGCATATTTTATTCCTGCAGGCGATGAACGCTCCTTCCCGCCCTTTCCGGTTCAAATCCGACCTCGAGGATGCGGCAAGGCGCAGCCGAGTTCCCTTTTCGATGATATCCCCCGCTCCCTAACCCCGCCCTGCGCTCGAGGACGTTGCGAGGCGCGCTCAGGACTCCCTGGCCCCGATGAACAGCCAGAGCACCCGATTGATGGAGTCCACCATCTCATATACCCGCTTCCTCTCCTCCTCGTTCAGATCTTTCGTGAGGCGGACCAGGACCCTTGCGGGCTCCCTCATCATCCCCTCTATCCGCTTTTTCCCCCGCGGGGTGAAGCTCACCATCACCCGGCGGCGGTCGGAGGGGTCCCGCACACACCTGACCCAGCCCCTTTCCTCCAGGGCATAGATCATGCGGCTCATGGTCGAGGGGTTGAGGTGTAGCATGCGCGCCAGTTCCCCCTCGGCCAGGCTTCCGTGCATGAACAGGGTGAGGAGGGCGACGTACTGGGAATAGTTCAACCCGTATCTCTCCAGCACCTCGTTGAACTCCGGGTAATAGGTGCGGATGAAGAGGAATACGGTCTCTATGAGCCTCACGAAGGGTTCCTCGGGAGGGGAACCTTGGGTATCCTTTTCATTATTCATATTTTTCATGATAAAAATTCTACCTTTCCGCCCCTTTCGGGTCAAATGGAGAGCGGCCAGGCCGGCCCCCTCGACATGAATGGGGGGTGGACGGGGGCTTCCCGCCGGCGGTTTGACCGTCAAGGACCGCCGCTGGTAAATTGTGACTGTCGGTCATCTCGGAAAGGGGTCGCGTTGAAGGCGAATTCAGGACGCGGAAACGCGCGCGCAGTGCGTTTCGTACAGGAGCGGTCCGCGGAGACCAGGAAACGCATCCTGGAGGCCGCGAGGGAGGTTTTTTCCGAGAAGGGCTACGAAAAAACCGCGGTGGCCGACATCATCTCCCGCGCCGGCATCGGCCACGGAACCTTCTGGCTCTACTTCCGCAACAAGGAGGACCTGCTGCGGCACATGCTCCGCGAGATGGTCAGCGAGCTGGAATCCTTCGACTGGTACCGCGAAAACCACCTGGAAGGAATCGCCGTGGAGACCCTCCAGGACGTGGAGAGGATAATCCGGGGCGTCATGGAGGTCTTCCAGCGTTATTCCCACATCCATCCCCTGGTCATCAGGGCCTCCGTGGAAAGCGAGGAATTCCGCCGCGACCTGGACGAGCTCAACCTACCCTTCGCCCGCATCCTGGAGGCCAAGCTGCGGGAGCACCTGGAGAAGGGGTTGTGCCGGGACCTCGACCCGGAGATCGTCTCCCGCATCATCCTGGCCATGATGGAATTCGTCACCGTGCAGTGGGTGAACGGCAGCCTGGACTGCGACCTGGAGAAGCTGGTCCACAACCTGAGCGTGATCATCTTTCACACCCTGCGTCAGGAAAGGTCCGGGTAGCGCCGCCGGAAGGCACGGGCGGCGTCGCGCACGGTTGGGAAGAGGTTCTCCCGCCCCAGCTCGACCTCCAGGCCCTCCCGTTCCAGGAAACCCCGCAGGGGGGCGTGCACCCGGGCCAGGTAGAGTTCCGTGCCCCCCTCCCTGAGCTTGCCCAGGAGCCTCCTCAGCTCCCGGGCCGCCGTGGTGTCCATGTCGAACACCATCTCGCAGTCCAGGACCACCACCAGCGGCCGGGGCCTGGATCCCTCCACCAGCTCGAGCACCTCCTCCACCAGCAGGTCCACGTTGGCGAAGATGATGGGGCCGTCGAAGCGGTAGATGACCAGGTAGGGAGAATAAGGACGGAAGCCCCTGTCCTCCCTGAGGTCGCCGTGCCTCTCTCCGCTCTCGTCCACACCCAGGACCGCGGTGTGGGGACGGCTCACCCGCGCCATCACCCCGGCCAGGGAGAGGAGGACGCCTACCCCGATTCCCGTGAGCACCCCGAAGAGGAGCACGCCGAAGAGCGAGCCCAGTGCGAGGGCGAAATCGGACCCGCTGACCCTGCGCAGGCGGAGCATCTCGCCTGGGCGCACCAAGCGGAGGACGGCGAAGATCACTACCGCGGACAGGGCAGCATGGGGTATGTACCGGAAGAGGCCGGTGAAAAGGAGCATGGTGAGAAGGGTGAGCAGGGAACAGACGATGGAGGCAAGCGGCGTCCTGCCTCCAGCCGCCTCCCCTGCGGCGGTGCGCGAGTAACTGGCGTCCACGGCGATGCCAGAGAGGAGACCGGAGGCCAGATTGGCCGCCCCCAGGGCCACCATCTCCCGGTTGGGGTCCAGGCGATAGCCGTGCCGGATGGCGCATGCGCGGGCCAGGGCCAGGGAGTCGGCGAAGGCCAGGGCCGCCAGGGCCAGGGCTCCGGGCAGGAGGGTCGTTGCGTCCCGCACTTCCAGGCCCGAAAGGGAAAGCAGGCGAAGTCCTCCCGGAACCGCGCCCACCACCGCCACCCCGCGGTCCGGAAGGTGAAAAGCGCGGGAAGCCAACATCGCCAGGGCCACCACGGCCAGGACCGCGGGGAATCGCGGCGCCGCGCGGTCCACGGTGAAGAGAAGCACGAGACAGCCCACCCCCACCGCCAGGGCGGCGAAGGACCAGGAACCGGCCCGTCCCAGGACATTGGCCACTTCCTGGAAAAAGTTGCCACCACGGGGATCCAGTCCGAACATGGCGGGGAGGCGTCCCACGGCTATATACAGAGCGGCCCCGGCCACGTATCCCTCCAGGACGGGATGGGAAAGGAACTTGGCCACGAAACCGGCTCGCAGGGCGCCGCCGAGTAGCAGCAGGACTCCCGTCTCCAGGGCCAGGAGCACGGAAAGGGCCACGAACCGCCGGGGGTCGCCGCCCGCCGGGCCGGCCACCACCGCTGCGGACACGGCGGACACCGCGGCCGTGGGCCCCACGTGCAGGTGGAGACAGGTGCCCAGCAGGGCATAGCCGAGGGAGGACAGGCACACGGCGTAGAGCCCGTGCTGCACGGGAACCCCGGCGATGCCGGCGAAGGCCATCCCCAGGGGGACGGCCAGAAGCCAGGTGGCGAACCCGGCCGCCAGGTCGTGTGGCAGCCATTCCCGGCGGTACTCGAGCCACCAGGGGCGGAAGCGCATGCCGCGACGCCTCTTATCCCTGCGGACCTCTTTCAATGGTCGACGTGTCCTCGTCCGGTCATCCTTTTCCAACTCCGGCCGGAACCCGTTTCCGGGACCGGAACCCGGCATCCATTCCTTTCCAGTCTAACACGCACCGCGGCCGCCCACCCGCGGCCGCCGACCGCCTTCACACCACCCGTTAAGACTCCCTCCTCCCATGCCGATCCCCGGGAGGTTGACCGAGACAACGCGCTGTCTTCAGGATTCCGGCCTTCGCCCACCACCCTCGCGCTCGACGAGCCTGGCGCCGCGGGTCCTGCTTCCTTCGTCGAGGGCGCAGGGACGGCGCTTCTCACCCGCTGCATCCGGGCTCCGGATCATGCACTTACCTCTTGGTGGCCTCAAAAAGGCCGTATCGTTCAAGCAGACAGTTTGGAAATTGAAAAATCGACGGACCACCCCGTCATCCTGGCAAGATGAGCTACCTGCCTCTTGCAGGCGGCAAAGCTTCGAAACGGCGGTCATCCACCCGGGACGGCAGGGGTTATAATCATCTCGTCCCTCAGGTGCCCGCACAAGGGCGCCGGGGCGACGCCGCTTCCTGGGAGGGGCAGACCGGGAAGGGGGAAGGGAATGAAGGTCATCGTGGTGGGAGCGGGAACCGCGGGGCTGGCCGCCACCTATACCCTCCACCGCGGCGGGGTGGAGGTCACGGCTCTGGAGGCCTCCTCATCGCCGGGAGGACGCCTGGCGGGAGCCAGGAGGGACGGCTACGTGCTCGATCTGGGCGCGCAGTTTTTCTTCCGTTTTTACGACACCACCTTCGACCTCTGCCGGCGCCTGGGACTGGAGGGGGACATCGTTACCTTCCCCTTCAAGGTAGCCATCTGGAGGGAGGGGAAACTCAACCCCCTGACCGCCGGCCTGGACCCCCGGCTCCTGTGGAAGGACCGGCGGGACCTCCTGCGCTTCCGCCTCTTCGGTCCCCGAGGAATGCTGCAGATGGCCCGCATCATGCCCCTTCTCTTCCGCAGGCGCCGCGACCTGCACTTCATCGACTACCGCGGCGCCTTGGACCTGGACGGGGAAAGCCTGGCCGAGCTGGCGCTGCGCCGGGGAGGAGAGGAGGCCCTGGAATATTTCTTCCAGCCGCTGGCCTCCTGCCTGACCCTGGGCGAGCCGGAGGAGATAGGCGCCGGGTACGGGTTGGCCCTGGCCTGGTACGCCCTGCACGGCCTGTACACCCTGAAGGGCGGCATCGGGACCCTGGCCGAGGCCCTCTACCGGGAATGCCGGGACCGGGTGATGCTTTCCACCCCGGCGCGCCGCATCGTGCTGGAGGGCCGGAAGGTAAAGGGCGTGGAGACCGGGGAGGGTTTCCTGGACGCCAACGCCGTCGTCTGTGCCACCACCGCCGGCACCGCCCTCCGCCTCATGCCCGACCTCCCGGAGGGGATGCGGAGCGTCCTGCGGCGGGTGCGCTACAGCGCGTGCTGCCACGTGATGTTCGGGCTGCGGGAACGCCTTCTTCCCGAGGGATGGTATGCCGTGGGACTCCCCCGGCGGGCCATGTCCCCCCTGGCCGGCTTCACCGACAACTCCATAAAATCCCCGCTCTATGCCCCGCCCGGGGCCGGGATGGTGCACTGCTTCACCTACGGTAAGCACGCCCGCGAGCTGAACTCCCGCCCCGACGGGGAGGTCTTCTCCCTCCTGGCGGAGGAGATCCGCCGCTTCATCCCTTCCATGCCCAAGGAGCCGCTCTTTTCGGAGATCTACCGCTGGGAGGAAGCGGTGTGCCTCTCCCCTCCGGGCATGCTCCGCGCTGTGGAAGAGCTCAAGGAAAGGGGCCTCCGGGAGGTTAAGGGCCTGCGCCTGGCCGGGGAATACCTCTTCATGCCCTCCGTGGACGGGGCCTTGCGCAGCGGCATCGACGCCGCGGAGTCCATCCTGAGCGGGGGATAGCATCAGGGGAAACCGTCTCAGGAAGAAAATCCCTCGAAGAACGGAGGATTGCCCGAAGCCCTCTACGCTGCAGCACCAGGTAAAACGCACCAAAGAACCGCGACCTGAGATGAAATTCCTCGAAAGCCTCCCGCGCGACGAGCTCCCAAGCCTCGGGAGCATCGAGAGGACTGCCATAAAAGGGAGGGCTGGAGGAGAGGAGCTGCAGCACCAGGAGGACCTTCTGCTCTTTGTGTATCGAGAGCACTGGGATAAGAGGGCGGCTAGAGGAGATGATTCTTGTCCTCCTCACCCTCCAAGGTGTCATCCTCCTTGTGCCGCACGCGGCAGGAAGGGGACATTCAGGTGGGAACTCCCAGGCGGGGCAGGATGAAAATGCTCAACACCAGCCACACGGCCAGCACGAGCAGGGGTATGATCCACTCCATTTTCCACCTTCTTCCCTCTTTCCGAGCCGCCGGGCCTGGAGCGACGCAGATTCACCGGCGGCGCTTATGGCTTCGCGATATCCCTTCCTTACCCGGATCCGGACCGGACCCCTACCAGGGGCTTCACGTGGAGCGGGTGTTGCAACCGCTGGAGAGGTCCTGCCGGCTGCTCCCTCCCAGGCCCAGCACGGAGAAGAGCTTGCGCACCTTCTTCGACCCGCACTTCCCGCAGGCGGGGGTCTCCTTATCCGCTTCCTCGGCGCGGCGGAAGAAGGCGTCGAAGCGGTGGCCGCATTCCTCGCACCGATACTCGAATATGGGCATGTCCTTCCTCCTTTCCTTATTTGGCTAAAAAGATACCTCCCACCGGAGGTCCAGGGTATGATCCGGGTCAAGTCGGGGGAAGGCCGTTTCCTCGGGCAGCACGGTCATCTTTCTTCTCACCTACGGTCCCGGCCACAATCCGGGTCAAGACCCGGAGGCCATGCTCCGGGTCCCGAGTTTCGCCGCCTCCCGGGAACCGCTTTCACGCCTCGAAAAACAGGCTTCCCGATACGGAGCAATGCCACCACATCGTAAACCTTGGTCCACCTTCATGGTAATATTTACCACCTTAACTTTTTACCACCTCAGCCGCGGTTGCCGGGCGATGTTGACGCTGCTTCACATGAATTCCGCCGTTCCTGCTCATATCCGGAAGTTATACCCCATGCCGGAAATGCAACGGCAGCTGCCACCTTTTCCCTCCCCGGCGGGGGATGTTAACATCAAATCGTCCTTCACGGTCGCGGACCGGGAGGGCATCCATCGGCATACGGGAACCCGCGGGGAACCCGAGCAGTCAAAAGGCAGGAGAAACGAGAGGGGGCGAGGATGCGGCGAATCATCATCTGGTATTCCAACCTCAGCCGGAGGGGCAAGGCCCTCCTGTGGACCGCGCTGGGCCTCATCGCCGCCCTCGTCCTGGCCGCTGCCGCCTGGATGGTCCTCACGCCGGAAAAGGTCCTGGTGCGCTACGGGACAATTGTCCGCGACCCCATCGACAACCGCGTCTGGGAGGACAACACGCAGACCGCCTGGGTAAGCCCCTCGGAGGCCGCCAACTACCGGGTAGAGTACATCGACCGCTACAGCCCGGAACACGAGGAGCAGATCAGGAAGGAACGGGAGGCGGCGGCGGCCGAGGAGAAGGAGCTCGAGCAATCCACCGGCTTCCAGGCCCTGGAGACCTCCATCCCTGCCCAGACCTTCGAGGACCTCAACACCCTGCAGCGCAACATCGAGGTCATGGGGCAAGACATCATCTCCGGGATGGAGATGGCCTCCCAGGTGTCGAGTATCAAGTCCACGCTGGTGAACTACCGGAACCAGGTGGCCTCCATGCCCCTTCCCCCGGAGCTGGAACCCCTGCGCCAGGAGGCATTGCAGATCTTCGACATGTACATCAAGGCTTGCGACTTGTACCTCCAGGCCATCGCTTCCGGTGACCTGTCCCTGGTGGACGAGGCCAACGCCCTCATCCAGGCCGCCGCCGAGCGAATCCAGGCCCTCATGCCTTCTTACTGATGAGTCTCCACAAAGGGGAGCCAGAGAGGAGGAACGAGGGAAGGCGTTTCGCCTGGTTTCCCACCCGCAGTTATAGCTATCACGGGAGGACGGAAAGGAAGGAGCGGAAAGGATCGTGCCGCCGTGGTCGCCCTTCGCCCGGGCAGATACGACGCGCACGGGGTTTTTCGTATAGGAAGCAAGAACCCCGGGCCGGGGTTAATATTGCGCCCCTCGAGTGTCTATAATTAACCTTATTCCTCGGCCGGATGTGTATCGCCAGAAGGGGGAATGAGAATGACGGAGAAGCGGACCGAGAGGTCTCCCCTGTTCCTCAAGACGGTGGAATGGTCCATGACCGGCCTCTTCCACCTCACCCGCCTGCTCTTCTACGTCTTCCCGCCGGGACTCTTCTACGCCCTATTCCGGGCCATGGGCGCGGCTCTCCTTTACCTCCGCCCCGGGATGCGCCGCCGCCTGGAGGCCAAGATCTCCGATGCCCTCCCGGAGATCACCGATCGCCGGGAGTTAACCCGTATCGCCCGCCAGGCCTGCGCCTCCATGTTCCTCCCCATCCTGGACATCTTCACCCTGGGAAGGCACGGGGAACGCTACATGCGGGAGCTGCGCATGGAGGGTAAGGAGAACCTGGCCCGGGCCGAGGAGGCGGGGAAGGGCATCATCTTCATCTGCCCCCACATCGGCGGCGTGGCCATCGTGCACGCGGTCATGGCCCGCCTGGGAAAGCTCTACACCCCCATCATGTACCGCCCCGAGGACACCGCGGTGCCGCGCTACGTCGAACACCTGGCCCTCTACGCCGGGTTCCTGGGGTGCGACCTGGAGGAGCCAGTCTTCCTGGCCGGGAGGGACATCATCCCCAGGGTGCGCGAACACCTCGCCCGGGGCAAGAGCATCGGGCTCACCTTCGACGTACCCGGCACGGGTGTGGTGGAGTTCTTCGGCCGTCCCGCCGCCCTGGCTGCGGGGGCCGGCTATTTCGCCTACGACACCGGGGCCCCCATCCTGCCCTTCTGCCTCCTGCGGGGAAAGGGAGTCTTCGACAACCGCCTCATCTTCCTTCCGCCCATCTTCTGCGACACGGCAGCGGACAAGAAGGCGGAGGTCGCCAGGGTGATGCGGGAGGTGGTCAAGGCCGGGGAGAAGACCATACGCATGGCACCCGGCCAGTGGATGAGCTGGTTCGGGCTTTGGGCCTGGTGGGACCAGGCCCGGGAGCTCCTGGAGAAGGGAGCATGAGCGAAGCCTGGTCCGCCCTGCTTCCCTGGAAGGATATGCTGCGCTGTCCCTCCTGCGGAAGCGGCCTGGAAATCTCATCCAGTGGAGCCGCCTGCCCGGGCTGCAGGACCACCTTCGGGGAGGAGAACGGGCTCCCCGACCTCCTTCCGCCGGACGTCCATCCCCTGGTGGTCTCGGAGAGGGAACACTACACCGAGAAGGTGGATTATTACCTCCGCATGCACGCCACCTGGTGCGAAAGTCCCTTCTACCGCCACTACCACGCCAGGTTCCTCGACGACCTGCGCCGCCTGCCACCCGGTTCCCTCATCCTTGAGGCCGGCTGCGGGCTGGGCAACGACGGCCTGGAGCTCCTGCATTCCGGCTACCGCCTGGTGGAGACGGACGTCTCCCCCGGCCAGCTGGCCGAGGCGTGCCGCCTACACCGCAGGGAGGGTTTCGGGGACCGTTCCCTCCACCTGCTGGCCGACGCCTCCCGCCTCCCCTTCGCCGACGCCTCCTTCGACGGCATGCTCATGGTGGCTTCCCTCCACCACCTCCCGGACCCCGGGAAGGCCCTGCGCGAGGCCCGCCGGGTCATCCGCCCCGGGGGACCGCTGGTCCTGGGAACGGAGCCCAACGACTGGCAGAATAGGACCATATACCCTATTGGAAAATTATTCCTGAAGATCATCCGCATGCTGACCGGAAAGGCACCGGGGCCTGGGGAGACGGTCTCCGAGGCCGACCGGCTCACCGAGGGTTTCTCTGCCGCTTCCCTCTCCCGTCTCCTGCGCGAGGCGGGGTTCCGCCGCGTGGAGCTCAAACCGGCGGGGTACCTCTCCGCCGCCATCTTCTTCGCCTCCACCGAGCTCTCCCACCTCCTGGGAAGGGACGTCAGGCTCTTCCCCCTGGAGCGCCTGGTCATCCCCCTGGACGAGGCGCTGGGAAGGCTGCCCCTGCTCTCCCGCTATCCCTGGCACTGGAACGCCCTGGCCGCCTGAGACGTGCGGCTCTCGAGCGGCAAGGAACGCCCGCCAGGACGGACAGGATTCAAGAAGACACCGCGGAATCCAGGACCGTGGTCTTGCGAGGCCTCCCTGCGCACCGGAGCCCTTAATGTTACGAGATTGTTACGTCAAAGTGATAGATATTACATCCCTTCTAAGATTATGTTACATTTATTTACATCTGAGTAAACAAAGAAAAGGTTTGTTTTTTTATCATCTAAAGGTGAAGGGGGTTCATCTCCAGGGTGAACAAGGTTTAAAAAATTGTACAAAGGGATAGATATATAATCGGCGGTGGATAGCGGTAAGGAAGCCGGGTAGTCCCGAGACAGCAGGGTTCGAACTCCAAAGTCCACCTGTTTTTAAACGTCGTCAGCGGTAATCGTTGCGGACTGGGGGTGTGGGAGAGCAAAAACCGGGGTGCAAAAGAACATCTCGAGGGCGAAGATCAATTCGTTTGTTCTTCCTTTCATCCCGAAATCCTTTTTCCGGGATCATTCTTCTCACCCATTCAGCCGCACGCAGGTAAGAAGGAACGAGGAATAGGCCGAAGCGGGAAGGACGGGATCGATATCCCGAAGGAGAAGCCACGGACCCGCCGGACTGGCGGGTGGGGCAGCGGGGCGAGAGGCGGCGATGAGGACGGCCCTGGTACACGACTGGCTGACCAACCTGGCGGGCTCGGAAAGGGTCCTTCTGACCCTCCACGAGATTTTCCCCGAGGCCCCCATCTACACCTCGGTCTTCGTGCCCGAGGAATTCCCCACCTTGCGCCACGCCGATGTGCGCACTTCCTTCCTCCAGAATATCCCCTGGGCCAGGAAGAAGCACCAGGCCTTCCCCTGGCTGCGCACGGTGGCCTTCGAGAGCTTCGACCTCTCCGGGTACGACGTAGTCATCTCCTCCAGCCATGCCGAGGCCAAGGGGGTGATCACCAAGCCGGAGACCCTGCATATCTGCTACTGCTACACGCCCATCCGCTACTACTGGAGCGGATACCACCATTACCTGGCCAACCCGCGCTTCGGCGCACTCAACCCGCTGGTCAGGGCGGTCCTCCCCTACATGACCAATTACCTGCGCGTCTGGGACCGCTGCGCGGCGGACCGCGTGGACCTCTTCGTGGCCATCAGCGAGCACGTGGCCCGGCGAATACGCAAGTACTACCGAAGGGAAGCGGAGGTCATCCATCCTCCCGTGGACACCTCCTGGCTCCACCCCTCGGAACGCGTGGAGGACTATTTCCTCCTGGTGGGGCGGCTCATCCCCTACAAGCGCGCCGACCTGGCCGTGGAGGCCTTCAACCGTCTGGGCCTCCCACTGAAGATCGCCGGTACCGGATCGGAAATGGAATCCCTGCGCCGCGTGGCCCGGCCCAACGTGGAGTTCCTAGGACGGGTGAGCGACGCGGAGCTCGCGGAGCTCTATTCCCGGTGCATGGCCCTTGTGTTCCCCCAGGAGGAGGACTTCGGCATCGTTCCCCTGGAGGCCATGGCCGCAGGAAGGCCGGTGATCGCCTACCGGGCCGGGGGAGCCCTGGAGACGGTCCGGGAGGGAGAGACGGGCGTCTTTTTCGACCGCCAGGAACCGGACTCCCTGGTGGAGGCGGTGAGGAAGTTCGACCCCGGGGACTTCGACCCCCGGAGCATAAGGCGACATGCCCTGCGCTTCGATTCCGCGGTCTTTAAGGAAAAGTTTTCCAGATACGTCAGGGATGCCTGGGAACGCTTCCAGGAAGAATCGGCGGCTCGCGAAAGGAGAGGGCGACTGGTAAGCCTGCCATCGGGGGAGGCAAAGAAAAGGGGGTAAGCGATGGAAGGACGGCTGGTTAAAAGACGTAGCCCGCAAACCGAGGAAAAACCGGTCGAAACGGCTTCCGCCGCTCCTCAGGTGGAGGAGATATCGGACGAGGAGCTCCAGGCCATTTTGCGCGAGGCGCGCCGGGAGATCCTGCATCCTCGCGCCCAACGCCGCCTGGAGGTGGCGGTCCGCATCCTCGCGCGCTTCGCATGCGATGCTGCGGCCATGTGGGCGGCCCTAGTCTTCTCCTACTGGATGCGCTTCCAGTACCCGCTGGTGGTGCGCCTGTTCCCGCCCGAGAACGCGGCCCCCTTCGGCATCGTGGCCCTCACCCTGGCCATGACCTCGCCGGTGCTCTTCCTGGCCCTCAAGGCCTCCGGCATGTACGACCCCTACCAGCGCATACGGGTCCTAGACCGCATACCCAGGATCGTGGGCTCTGTCAACGCCCACCTGGTCTTCACCCTCATCGTCTCCTTCCTCCTCAATTCCTTGACCACACCCCGCGGTTTCCTGGTCTTCTTCTGGGCCTTCTCCATCGTCTTCATCTTCGTATCCAGGACCCTCCTCCAGGGAGTGGCCTCGCTGATCGGCTGGGGCGACGTGGTCATGCGCAACACCCTCATCATCGGGGCGGGCAAGGTGGGGAAGTCGGTGGCTCGCAAGCTCATCAAGCACCAGGGCTTCGGCCTGCGACCCATCGGCTTCCTGGATGATGACCCCCTGTTCGCCGAGTTCGAGGAGCCTGAGCTGCGGGACCTGCGGGTGCTGGGAAACCTGGAGAGCCTGGAGAACGTATTACGGGATTTCCGGGTGGAGAAGGTGATCATCGCTTTCAACACCTCCCCCGCCGAGAAGCTCCTCGACCTGGCCTCCACCTGTAACGCAGCGGGGGTGGAATGCTCCATCGTCCCTCGTCTCTTCGAGGTCATCACCGACGAGATAACCGTCAACGAGATCGGGGGCATTCCCCTCATCCGCCTGCGTGACAAGAGGCTGCGCGGCTACAAGAAGGTGCTCAAGGCCCTCGAGGATTACGTGCTGGGGACGGCTATCCTGCTGGTCATCTGGCCGCTCCTCCTGGTGACCGCCATCGCCATCAAGCTGGATTCCCCGGGTCCTGTCTTCTTCCGGCACCGCCGGGTGGGAAAGGATGGGAAGTGTTTCGACTGCCTCAAGTTCCGCTCTATGGTAGACGGGGCCCACAAGATGCAGGCCAAGCTGGTAAACGGGAAGCCGGACAACGAGTTCGGGTGGCTGTGCTGGAAGGATAAGGAAGATCCCCGGGTAACGCGGGTAGGCAGGTGGATACGCAAGTTTTCCATCGACGAGCTACCGCAGATCTTCAACGTCCTGGCCGGCCAGATGAGCCTGGTGGGTCCCCGGCCCCACATCAAGGAGGAGGTTCGCCAGTACAAGGACTGGCACCGCCAGCGCCTGAACGTCAAGCCGGGGATCACCGGGCTGTGGCAGGTAAGCGGGCGCAGCGAACTGCCCTTCGACGAAATGATCAAGCTCGACCTGTATTACATCGAAACCTGGTCCCTTTGGCAGGACATCAAGATCCTCCTGCGCACCTTCAAGGCGGTGATCTCTGGGGACGGCGCCTACTGAGGACGTCGGGAAAGGAGCGGATCCAGGATACCGCGGAGGCGGAACCGGCAAACCGGTTAAGGGTTGAGGGTGAAGGGGGGATTGCACCGGGGGGGCCGGGCGGCCCATGCGCCGCGCGGCTGCGTCGTGAAACCTTGCTTGGGAATCGCCGGGGCAAGCGTTTTCCACGGGAAGAAAACCCCACCGCCTCCTTGCGAGCGGGCTGCCTCCCGACATGCAACAACTGACAGGGCCTTGCCCTCCCCGGACGATGTTTAGCCGCCTTTTCCGCCTCAAACCGGTCGGCCGGCAGGGCTACGATATCCAGGTAAGTCTTACCATCCTGCGCCTTCCCGCCCGCCGGATCCCCGCGGCGGAGGAGAGCGCGGACGGTGCGAAAAGGAGCTCATGCGCAAGAAGTGTCCCCCACCAGGGCTCGTGGTGGAGAATGGAGTCTCGGGAATGCCGGCCCGCGCAGCAGATTGACCTTATGTTATGATACGTTCGTCCTCCGTGACCGGGACGGGGCCTTAAGGCAACGAGGGTGGTAGTGAGATCTTCCCGCAGCGAAGAGCCCGACGTGACGGCCGAGAACCGTCACGGTGACGGATGGGCCAAGAGGCTGGCCGTTCTCCTGGTATGTTTTTTCCTTTTTCACCTTCTGAAAAGCCTCTTCCTAGGGGTGCACGTGGACGAGGCCAACTGGTGGATGCAGAGCAGGCACCTGAGTGCTGGCTATTATTTCCATCCCCCTTTCACTGCCTTCATGGTCCGCGCCGGTACCCTGATCTTCGGAGAAGGAGCCGTGGGCTTGAGGATGGTCCACCTGATTTTCGCCACCGCCTCCCTGGCCCTGGCCTACCTGCTGTGCCGGGAACTGGGGCTCGAGGGGCGGTGGTCCTTCTTCACCATCCTGCTCCTGGCCTTCCTCCCTTTTACCAATTACTGGATAACCATGGTAGTGGTGGACACGCCCATGGTCTTCTTTTCCCTGCTCTTCGCCATCTTCGCCCGGCGCGCCGTGTTCAACGGGGAGGGGAAATACTGGTACTGGGCAGGCCTTGCGGCGGGGTTCATGCTCCTCTCCAAGCTGCAGTCCGCCCTCTTCCTCTTGGGCCTGCTGCTCTTCCTGCTCACCTCCCCGGACTTCCGAGCACAGCTGAAGAGGAAAGAGCCTTACCTTGCCCTGGCCCTGGCCCTCGCGGTCATGGCCCCCACCATCACCTGGTATGCCCTCCATCACTTCGAACCCATCGTCTACCAGGTGACCAGCCGCCCCGGGTTCCTGCATGGGGGTCCGGGGGAATACCTGGCCAAGGTGGTTAAACACGTGGGCTGGGAGGCCTTAGCCCTCTCGCCTTTCGTCTACCTGTTCAGCCTCTTCGGGCTGGTGTACGGAGGCCATCGTGGCTTTGTTGAACGAAGGAACGAGCTGCTCTTCCCCTTCTGGCTGGCCCTGCCGGGCATCGTCTTCTTCACCCTCACCGGTGGCCCTCCCCGCTGGGGGTTTTCCTCCCACCTCTTCTCCCTCGTCCTGGCCATGGCCTCCGCGGTGACGCTCCTGGGCGTCGACCCACGACCGCGTGCTCGCCGCCTCTGGAAGGCGGTCTACGGGGGGCTCTTCCTGTTCCCCTGCCTGGCCGTCACCTCCCTCACCCTGTACCTCAGCGCGGCCAGTTCATCGGAGCACACCGGATGGAAGGAAGTGGCAAATGCCGTGGAGGGCCTGGCCTCGCAAGGGTACGGCGGGGAGGAGCTACCGCCGGTGGTGGCCTCCCCTTATTACTTCATCCCCAGCGAGATCGCCTACCACAACCGGGGCAGCTCCCTGGATTACACCGTCGCCTTCCTGGTCTACGAGAACGAGGTAATGTGCGACGACAGTTCCTATTCTCCCTGGGTGCCCCTCGACGACCTGGAGGGCAGGGATTTCCTCTTCGTGGACGAGAGGGACAACCCCGACGGCTTCCAGACCCCGGTTTCCTTCTGGGAGCGCAAGCTGGCTCCCTACTTCCGGGAAGTGAGTGAGCCGCTCGTCCTGCGCGTTCACTCCTCCGGCGAGGAGCGCGAGTTCTACATCTTCCGCTGCGCGGGGTTCAGGGGACCCGACGTGGACATGGACCGCAAGGGGGAGGCGCGCCGGTACGTGGAGAGCTTTCCTCCTGAAGCAGACATGGCGGGCGGGCCTCCGTGATGCGACCCCACGCATCAAAGGACACGTGGATCTTTCCCCGTATGTAGAGAACGACATCAGGCACCATTTTCGGGCGTCTCATAGACCGGGCAGGAATGCGGGCGAGAATGGTGCCCGGCGACTCATGAAACGGACTCGGACGCCCGTGCCTCGGGAATCAGAGGCCCGCAATCCCCCCAGCGGGACCGGTCGCACGGTCGCATGGTTTCCGTGCTCTTTCAAAGGCCACGGTGAACCACCGAAGTCCTCGTCCGCGATCCGAACCCGGAGGCAGCTTCTCGCTCCGAGGGCTAGGAATCCTTCCCGGGCCGGCTCTTGCGGTAGGTCCGGGGGTCTATCCAGGATTCGCTCCGCTCCGGTTCCTTGTTCGGGTCGTGCTCCGGCGGGGGCCCGTGGAAGTGGGAGGGGTCGTACTTGTAACCCACGTAATCCTCGGGGTTGACCCGGCGGCCCTCAACCTTGATCACCCGCCCGGGATTGCCCACCACCACCGAGTAGGGCGGCACGTCCTGGTTCCAGACCACGGCGTTCAGACCTATCTGGGCGTATTCCCCGATGGTGGCACTGCCTCCCACCATGGCCCCGTGGTAGATCTGTACGTAGTCCCGGATGTCCATGAAGGGGTTCTCCTCCGGGAGGCCCACCGCCCCCACGGCCACGTGGGAATAGATGCGCACGCCCCGCCCGATGCGCGTGCCCCGGCCTATGAGAACGCTTATGGGGTGGTCGAGGTGAAAATCCGGCCCGATGTCGGCGTCGGGGTGGATCTCCACCCCGCAGAGGAGATAGTTGAGGCGGTAGCCCAAGAAAGCCAGGGTCACCCATCCCTTGAGGTAGAACCACCGGTAGATGCGGTAGAGGGCGATGGCCTGGTTGCCGGGATGCAACAGCACGTCGCGTACCAGGCCCCCCAGGCCCTTGCGCTTCAGGGCCAGCCTCAGGTCGTCCAGGAAATGCACCTTTCCTCCTTCGGCCATAGGCGATCCCCCCTTCCGATCATCTACCTCCCTTGTCTCCCAGGCGCTTCCGCATCCACTTGCGCACCGTGTCCAGGGAACCGTACTTGATCATCGCCGTCTCGTAGGGCCTGCTCTCCAGGAAGGCCACCGTCTCCGGCTTCAGCACCCTTCTGCCCCGCAGCACGTGGGGCAGGCCCAGCAGGGTATCGAAGATGCCCCGGAAGAAGCTGCGGAAGGTGTGATGCTTTATGGAATAGAGGATGAAGAAGACCAGGTAGTGAAAGGACTTCTTCAGGGCCGTGCGGGCGGGGTAGAAGCGGGCCAGGTACCACCACCCCCCGGTCATGGTGATATACAGGCGATGTCCCGGGTCCCGGACCTCCCGGGATATCTTGTGCCGGATGACGGCGGCGGGGTGGTAGACGATGCGGTAGCCGCGGTCGATGGCCTTGGCGGAGATGTTGCGCTCGAACTGGTAGAGGAGTATCTCCGGCTCTATGTAATCTATTTCCTCCAGCACGTCCCGCCGCATCAGGGCCCCGTTTCCGTGGAAGGTGGGCACATCGAACACCCCCTCCGAGGCGTGCTCCTCGGGGGTGAACCAGCGGAGGGGGTCGAACACCTCGCCGGTGTCGTAGTACAGGTTCTTGCTGTGGACCACGGCGATGCGCGGATCCGAGCCCATGACCCGCACCATGCGCTCCAGGGCGTCCGGCTCCAGGACCCCGTCGTTGTCCTGGTGCAGGATGAGGTCCCCGGAGGCCGTCTTGGCCCCGATGTTCAGGGCCTGGATGACGATGTTATGGGGGGACTGGATGAACATGACCTCGGGGAATTCCTCCTTGATCATCTCCCGGGTGCCGTCCCGGGAATTATTGTCTACAACGATGATCTCCTCCACCGGGTAGGTCTGGGCCTTGATGGCCAGGATGGCCTCCCGGAGGTCGTCCTTGCGATGCCAGTTGGGTATCACCGCGCTCACCCGGGGCCTGTACTCCCGTTCCGTCCCGGTGCCTTCCATGCCCATCTCCCCTCTCGTCGACCCTCCCTTCGTCACCTTCACTTACCTTTTCGGTCCCGCCTCCAGCCGCCTGAACCCCGTTCACCCGGCCACCTCCCGGAAGACCCGGAGCGTCTCCTCCGCCGCTTTCCGCCAGGAGAACTCCGCCGCCCTCCTGATGCCGGCCTGGGCCAGCCGCTCCCGCTCCTCCCGGTCGGAGAGCAGGGAGGCCAGCACCCGGGCCATGTCCTCCACGTCCAGGGGATCGAAGTAGGCCGCCGCCTCCCCGGCCACCTCGGGCATGGAGGTAACCCGCGAGCAGGCCACCGGCGTCCCGCAGGCCATGGCCTCCACCACCGGGAGGCCGAAGCCCTCGTAAAGGGAGGGGTAGACGAAGAGGCCGCAGGCGTTGTAGAGGCACAGCAGCTCCTCCTCGGTGACGTATTCCAGGTGGACCACCCTCTCCTCCATCCCGCAGCGCCGCGCGGTCCCCTGGATGTCCACCGGAGGTGTAAAGGGGGCAGGGGTGCCCAGGATGAGGAGCTGCAGTTCCCGTCCCAGCTCCGCCCCGGCCACGGAGACCGCCTCGATAAGCCGCTCCAGGTTGCGGCGGGTGTGGATGGAGCCCGCGGTGAAGAGAAAGCCGGGCCGGAGCCCGAACCTCTCCCGCACCGCGGCGAGCGCCGCCTCGTCCCGCAGGGGACGGAAATGCCGGTCCGGGGCCGCGGGTATCACCGTTACCCGGGAGGACTCCACTCCAAGTAGCTCCACGATGTCCCGCTTGGAATGCTCGCTCATGGTGATGATGCGCTCCGCCCGCCTCACTTCCCTCCAGAAGAGGTCGTCGAAGAGGAAGCGACGGTCTGCGGCGAACCACTCGGGATGGACCTTAAAGGTCAGGTCGTGCACCGTGACCACCGCGGGGCAGACCTTTATGAGGGGGAGGAAATAGGAGGGGGAGAAGTGGAGGTCAACCCCGTCCCGGCGCATGGCCAGGGGGAGCCTCAGGTGCCTCCAGGTAAGGCCAGGGGCACGGGTGAGGACCTTCTCCCTCAGGCGAATGGAGCGGAAGGGCAAGGGCTCAATAGGCGCCGAGAGGTACAGGATGTATTCCTCCTCCCCCTCCAGGGCCGTGAGCTCCCGCAGGAGGTTGAGCAGGTACCTGGCCACCCCGTAGCGCCTGCCCTGCAACGTCCGTCCCTCGATTCCCACGATCATGCCCGAGCATCCCTTCTATCCATATCACGCGGGCGGAAGCTGGTTTGCCCGTCTATCCCCATTCCCGCGATCATATTCGGGCATTTACCCCTTTCCATGGCGCCGCGATCGCGGCTGGACTCGACGGCCCGACCCTCGATGTACACGATCATGCCTACTTATCCTCCACCGATTATCGATCGCCTGAATCCCGGATGGTAACCGTATCCTCCAACCGGCAATGATAAACGCCGTTCCCTCGGATGGCCATACCGCCTCGCTCCCCCTTTCCTCCTCCCCGGAAAGGGCTTATCACCGCCCAACGCATCGTTTTCCAGCGCGGGGTTCCGGCTATCCCCCCCACGTTCCGGGGCGGAGCAGGGCCAGGAGCTCGTCCTCCATCTCCCGGCAGCGCGCGCCGAGCTCGAAGGCCTCCTTGACCCGCTTCCTCCCCCTCTCTCCCATCTCCTTCCTCTCCTCGGGGTGAGAGAGCATCCAGACCACGGCGCGGGCCATGGCCTCCGCGTCCCCGGGGGGCACCAGGAGCCCGGTACGGCCATCCTCCACTATTTCCGGTACTCCGCCTCCTTCCGTGGCCACCACCGGAAGGCCCAGGGACATGGCCTCGAGGATGACCATCCCCAGGGGCTCCGGCTCCACGGAGGCGTGTACCAGGCAGTCCAGCGCGGCCATGGCCGGCAGCGGGTCCCTGAGGAACCCGGTGAAGACGGCCCTCTCCTCCAGGCCCAGGGAGCGGCTCAGCTCCCGGAGTTCCTCCGGGTAATCCTCCCTGCCGAATATGGCGCCACCCACCAGGAAGAACCTGGTTTCCGGAAAGTACTCCGCCACTCGCGCCGCGGCCCGCAGGAAGACGTCGGGGCCCTTCCACTCCACCAGCCTGCCCACCAGGCCCACCGCAGGACAGTCATCGGGGAGGCCCCACTCCCTTCTGACCCGCTGGCGCATCTCCCCGGCGTCCTCCCGGGCCTCCACCCCGTTGTAGACCACCTTAACCTTTTCCTCCGGCACCCCCAGGGCCAGGAGCGCCTCGCGCACCGCGCCGGAGATGGCCAGCACCCGTCGGGCGAAGAGGGTGGCGAAAGTCCTCAACAGCCAGAGATTGAGCCGGCTGAAGGTCTCGGGGGAAGCCAGGTCGTGAAACCTCCAGGCCACCGGCCGTCGCGCCAGCCATCCGGCCAGGCTCCCGTAGATGTCCGCCTTGGCGCTGTTGGTGAACACCAGGCGGTAGCTTTCCCTGCGGATGAGGAGGGCCAGCCGCAGGACGGTGGCCAGGAAATCAAGGGGATAGGCGGCGGCCGCCCGCCTGCCGCCCAGTGATTTCCTCCTTATTTCCAGCAGCCTCCTGGAAGGAAATCCCAGGTGGATGCGTACCCCCAGGGCCTCCGCCTCCTCCACCAGGGGACCGCGGTAGGGCACAGCCAGCCCGGGCTCGAACCGCTCGCGGTCCAGGCGGCGCAGGAAGTCGAGGAGCACGCGTTCCGCTCCTCCCGTCTCCACGGCGTGGTTCACCACCAGAAGGCGGCAGGCCTCCATTTCCGGGCTCACTCCTTGACGGCGGAAAGGAAGAGGCTGCGCCCCCGCTCCCGGAACCAGGGCAGGCGACGGAAGAGCCGGTAGAGGGGCACCCCCACCGCTACGCTCACCCGGTCCCGCAGCAGGTGAGGGAAAACGGTGAAGGAGGCCGTGACCCGGAACCCGCAGCCCCTCACCGCTTCCTCCAGCTCCGCCCGGTCGTAGAGGCGGACGTGGCCGGGGTCCTCGAAGATGCGCGGGCTGGGGTAGACCCGGTTGGGAGTACAGACCACCATTATCCCGCCCGGCCGTAGGACCCTCTTCCATTCGAGCAAGGCTCCCCGCAGATCCTCCAGGTGCTCCACCAGGTGGTGGCTCACCAGGCGGTCGAAGTGGGCGTCGGGGAAGGGGAGGCGCAAGGCGTCGGCGCAGAGTATCGTGCTGCGGGGCGCCGCGCGTTCCGCCAGTCTGACCGCCTCTTCAAGCAGGTCTACCCCCACAGCGCAGTGTCCCTTCCCCTCCAGGAAAGCCAGGAAGGCCCCTCCCCCGCAACCCACCTCCAGGATGCCGCTGTCCGGCTCGGGGCGCAGCAGCTCGTAGAGCAGCTCCGCCTCGACGCGGAAATCCCGGGTGGATTCCCGGTAGCGGTAGTATTCCTCGTCGTACACCCCGCTCCCGCCGCGCCTCCCCGTCCGGACCCCTGATGAGCGGGGGTCCCGACCCGTCACCTTTCCCGACGCTCCTTCCTCCGCTTCTTGAACTCGATGATGTAATCGAAGGGCGTGCCCGTGCGCAGCTCCATCCAGTCCCTCACCTTCACCCCCGATTCCCTCCAGTTCAGGAGATGGTCGAAGGGGGTGGAGGGGGCCCGGGCCACGTTGGGGTGGTCGTAATAGTTCTCCGGGTGGGCCAGGACGTCCGCCTGCCAGGCCAGGCCCAGTTCCTCGGAGGTGAACATCTGCACCGCCGGGACCCCACCCCAGACCGTGTGGTCCGGCACGTCCTTGGTCACCACCGATCCCGGGAGCACGCCACAGTGCTCGCCCACCGTCACCCCGGGCATGATGATGGAGCGCGCCCCGATGGCCGAGTTATAGCCGATGCGGGTGACCTGCACCCGCATGGGAAGGTCGACCACGGAGTTTACCGCCGCGTCGTGGGCGAAGATGATGGCCCCGTAGGCTATCTTGGCGTAGTCCTCGATTATCACGTGCTGGGGGGTGGTCATCTCTATCCACACCCCCAGGTCCACCCAGGCCTTCTCCGAGATCTGCACCCCCCGCTTGCGGAGCAGCCTGATGCGGGTGGCGTGGTCCGGGTGCCACATGGAGAGGATCATGAGCAGGCGGTAATCGAGGAAGGCCAGGAGGTCAAGCACCTTGTTGGTGATTTTTCCCGCCAGGAGGTTGCGCCCCAGGAAGAAATATCCCCGGGCCGCCTTCGTCCAAAGCTCCAGGTCCATGGCCACCGCTCCTTTCGCCGACCGCTTATCCCAACCTTATAAACAGACCCCGGTCCCCGAGGTTTCAGTCCCCGCCAAGAACGCCGCCAAAACCGATTATACGGTCATTATCGTCAATAAGCCCGCAATCATGAGCCCCGGAACCGCGCCCCATAATACGCCTAGTATACGGAGTCTATGCGGAACCCAAACGGAGCTCTTTCCCGTCGACATCACGCCAGGCCCTTCCGCCTTTGCCCCGGCCCGCGGGAAACCGTCCGTCGCACATTGCTATAATGAACCCGGATAAAGAAAGGGGCGTGGATACCGATATAACCACGTGTGGCCAGGCAGTCGGCGTGGGAAGCGGTTTTTTAAACCTGGAACGAGGCAGTAAGAGGAAGGCGAAGGGATGAAATTCAGGGACGTGGGTCTCGCGATACGCAAGCGGTGGTGGATGATCGCGGCCATCCTTCTTTTGGCCCTCCTGGTGGCAGCCATCGTCACCAAGGTGCAGAGCCCGGTCTACAAGGTAGAGATCGCCGTTTCCGCCACCGCCCCCATAAACCCCACCACCAAGCTCCCCGACGCCCTGACCCAAACCGCCTACGTGGCCCTCATGCCCTCCATCGCCAACTTCACCGAGGGCCTGGGGGTCGCGGAGGCGGTGAGCAAACGGCTCTCCCAAGAGGGCATCGAGATCGCCCCCGAGGAGCTGCTCAAGAAGGTGAGTGCCGTGCCGGAGGCTAACTCCACCTCGGTGAGGATCACCTTCACCGACGGGAGCCCCACGAGGGCGGCGGACATCGCCAACGCCTGGGGCGAGGTGCTGGTACTCAAGACCCTGCGCAGCGAGGCCAACGAGTTCTACGACGAGAGCTTCAAGACCCTGCTGCTCAACGGGAGCATGGTCTTCACTAACCGGGCGGTGCCCCCTCCCAAGCCCACCCAGCCCAAGCCCGCCGCCTACCTGGGCCTGGGCGCTTTCGTGGGGCTGCTCCTGGGAATCGGGCTGGCGGTGATCATAGAGTTCTTCGACCCGCATTTCCGCTCCCCCAGCGAGGCGGAGGAGCTACTGGGGCTGCCCGTCCTGGGGATAATCCCCCGGGTCAAGGGGGACCGGGCGCTGAAGCTCCTACCCACCTTCGGTGAGGGTTCCCCCATCTGGGAGGCTTACTCCGAACTGCGCTCGGGAATCCTCTTCACCCGCAAGGGCGAACCGCCCCGCTCCATCCTGGCCGTGCCGGCCATCCCCTTCGAGGCCGCACCGGCCGTGGCCGCCAACCTGGCGGCGAGCATCGCCTATACCGAGAGGGACACCCTGCTCATCGACTGCGACCTCCGCGAGGGAGCCCTCAGCCGACTACTCGACGCCCGGAACAGGCCCGGCCTGGCGGAGGCGCTCAAGGGCGACGGCGACCTCAAGAAGAACATCCGGGCCACCGGTATCGCCAATCTCTCCTTCCTCGCTTCGGGTGAAAGGTGCGAGAACTCCACCGACCTCCTCTCCCTGACCTCCTTCTCCGAGGGCCTGCGGGAACTGGAGGAGCTGTACGACAAGGTGGTGCTCTACGCGCCGCCGCTGGTGGGCTCCATGGACGGCGCGGTGGTGGCGGCCCAGGCCCAATCCTGCCTGGTGGTTATCGACGTGGGCCTGTGCACCCGGGTGGTGGCCGGGGAGGCCATGCACAACATGCGCCTGCTGGGAATCGTTCCCACCGGCGTGGCCCTGGCCAATTTCAAGGTGAGGGGAGGGGAAAAGGCGGAGCGCGCCAGGCCGGAGAGGGCCACCGCCCAGCCGTCCCCGCGCGGCGAGAGGAAGCTCCTCGCACGGGAGCCGCGGCTCGCGGCGGTAACGGGGGCCCGCGGGACGGCCCACCGACACAAGGAAACGGCGACAACCTCCATCCCCCAGCGGGAGGGCAGCGATCGGGTAACGGCGCGGGTATCCCCCGAAGCCACGCCGCAGGCCATTCCGGTGGAGGAACCCGGCGCGCCGAGCGAAAAGGTGCTGGAGGACTTCCGGCGCCTGGGCGAGACGGGCGCACCCATCCCCAGGAATTGGCTGCGCGCCCTGAACTCGGAAAAGGCGGACGTGAGGGAATCGGCTTCCGCAGCCATCACCGCCTATTACCACGCCTTCCTCCGCCGTTACCGAATCGGCGAGGAGGATACGGTAAGGATCACGGAGTCCATCATCCGCATGATGAGGCGAGAGGGGGAATTCGCCCACATGAACGAGGCGGAGGCCCGGCGCCACCTCCAGGAAATGCTCCTCGCGGCGGGAGCCAGCTTTTCCGACGGCGGGTTGTCCACCTCCGCCCCGTCCGGGGAACTGTCCGCTGCCCCTAAAGCCGCGGCGGAACCTCCCGGGGAGCCGAAACGGAAGGAGAAGAGGCGCCTGCGGCTGCAGCGCGAAAGGGAGCAAGCAGAGGACAGGGCGGAGCAGGAAATGGCCGGAGATGACCGGGGAGGAAAGGAAACCGGGGAGGAGGTCGACTGGGAATAGGGGCGGCGGCGCAGCTGGAGGCCCGGTAATCCCGCGGCGGGAAGAACCCGCAGGAGACGAGGAAAAGGCGGCAGGGGGGCGGGCCTTTTTCCTTCCCCGCGAGCGGGGAAGGAGGATGGAGAGGCCGGGAAAGAGGGGGCATGGAAAGGGTCGGCAAGCTCACCAAGAACACGGCGGCCCTGGTGGGGGCCCGGGTGGTCACCTCGGGACTCACCTTTCTCCTGGCCATCGTCATCAACCGCAACCTGGGGCCAGAGAAGGCGGGCATCTACAACTACGCCTTCGCCCTCTACACCATCTTCCAGGTCCTGCCGGACTTCGGTTTGGGAAATATTTCCATACGAGACATCTCCCAGGAACCCTCACGCATGCACCGCTACTTCGCCAACATCGTCTCCCTGCGCCTGCTGCTGGGGGCCCTGGCCTTCGCCCTGCTCATGCTGACCAACCTGGTGAGCCTGGCCGCGCAGGGTTCCGCGGCGGGAGGGGGGGAGAAATTCTGGGTGGTCTTCACCATCGCCTTCTGCCTCCTGGTCGAGCAGCCCCTTTCCAACTCCCTGGCCGAGAACTTCATCGCCATGGAGAGGCTGGTACTGGTGGCCGGCGTCTACCTGGTGATGGGCATTATGAAGGTGGCCCTTTCCATCTGGCTGGTGACCGCGGGTTTCCCCAACGTCCTGGTCCTCCTCATCCTGGTGTACCTGCTGACCTACGTGTACTCCATCCTGCACCTCTATCCCCTTTACCGGCGCCTGAGGCGCCGTCTGGCCGCCGCCGACGAGGGAGACCTGGCCGCGGCGGAGGCCCTCATACGTCTCGCCGAGCCCGGGGGCGAGGCGGCCACGGAGGCCCTGCTCACGGACTACGCCTACGCCGAGCTTCGGGAGGGCGCGGATGGCATCGAGGAGAATCGGAGTCAAGATGCCGGAACGGCGGCGGGGACGGAGGCCCATTCCCAGGGCCCGCCCCCGCAAGGGGAACCGGACTTCCGCCTGGGCTTCCTGGTGATGGAGCGGCCCCTGTGGCAGTATCTCCTTTCCGGCGCCTGGCCCCTGGCGGTGGTGGCGGCCGGGGTCACCGTCTACGCGGGCATGGACATACCCATACTCTCCTGGTTCCGCGGCGACGCCGAGGTGGGCCTCTACGGGGCGGCCGGGATGTTCGCCAAGGCCTTCGTCTTCCTCACCCTGGCCGTGAACATGGCGGTCCTGCCCGGCATATCAAGGGTGGGGGGAAAGCACCCCGAAAGGCTGGGTGGAATATGGGAGCACCTCCTGCGCTACGCCTGGCTGTCCATCGCCTTCCTGGCCGTGACCGTCCCCTTCCTGGCCCGTCCCGTGCTGGTGCTGCAGAAGCACGATTTCATCCGGGCATGGCACGCCACCTGGCTGACCATGGCGGCCATGAATTTCACCTTTATGACCGCCATCAGCTTCCCCTTCTTCGTGGTCATCAACCGCCAGCGGGAGCTGACCCGGGTGGTGCTGTTCTCCCTGGCCATCAAGGGGGCGCTGGATCTTGTGACCATCCCCCTCTGGGGATATACCGGCGCCGCGGCTACCGTCCTGGCCAGCGAGTTCCTGGTCTTCTGCATACTGGCGCGCATCCTCTCCCGGGACCTGCGCCATCCCCTGAACCCACTGCGCTTCGCCGCCCTGCCCCTTCTGATGCTGGCTTTCCTCTACGGAACCGGCTTCGCCCTCTATTTCGCCTTTGCTGCCTGGAGGGAGACCTTCCTGGCCTCCCTCCGGTATTCCCTGCTCATCTGCGCCACCCTCTCCGCCCTCTACCTGGGCCTCGGCACGGCCACGGGTGCCTTCAGCCGCAGGCGGCTTCAGGATCTGAACCGCCTGCTGACCGTCGAGGAGCAAGGATGAGCGGCTCAAGGACACCCGCCGCAGGTAAAGACGTGGGGGCGTCATCCCCGCACGACAGGTGGATTACAATAAGATTGAAGGGCCTAGTCGTTCCGCGGACAAAACCCGGAACGGGCGAGGTTCTTCGCACTGGAACGGTGAAGTCCGTCTCTGGAACTTTCTGGAACGAAAACCGCATCGCAATAAGGCAAACCCCGTAGGATGGGAATGCCGGGGAGAAAGGGAGAGCGAAAGAATGATTGGCGAGGTAAAATGCGGGGATGGGTGCTCGTCGGCCAAGGCCGCATCCCCCGGAACCAGTGACCCCGGAAAAGCACGGCCCGCAAAGGAAAGGCGGACCCCATGAAGGTAACCAGGCACCTGCGGGTTATCCTGCCCATCCTCCTCATCCTGGGAACGGCCCTTTTCAGCGGGGGCTGCGGATGCTCGGTGACCCGCATCATCGACCAGGCCACGGTCACCGTGCGCGGCCTGGCGGCGGCCAACGAGATCAACCAGAAAGCCAACCATGGATATGACGTCCGCCCGGCGCGTTCCAAGTGGATGGAGGCCCTTGACGCCTACAACCAGGGCGACTTCGCCCGCGCCGACCGCCTCATCGACGAGGTATACCACATACTCCCCACCCTGGAGCTGGTGGCGGAACGGGTGCACTACCCCAGCAGCGACGGGCTCACTGTCTCCGGTCTCCTCTTCCGGCCCCCGGACGGAGACGGACCCTGGCCCACGGTCATCGTCAACCATGCCGGCTTCGGGACCGCCGGCGATTTCACCGACGTGGCCCTGCTCATCCGCGACCGCGGATACTTGGTCTTCAACCCCGACTTCCGGGGAAGCGGCGAGTCCCAGGGGCGGCACGAGGGGGCCAAGGGGGAGGTGGACGACGTCATCGCCGCCCTGGACTACCTGGAATCCCGCGGCCTCGTCCTCGACGGGCGGGTGGGCATGTACGGCCAGAGCCACGGGGCGGCCGTATCCGTGCTGGCCGCGGAGAGGGACCCCCGCGTGCGGGCGGTGGTGGCTGAGGCGGGCTTCTACGACGCCGCGGACCTCTACTACAAGGCAAAGGAGTCTACGGACCCCGGCGTGCGGAGCCTTCTGGACCAGTTCGTGCCCATGGTGGGCGGTACCCCGGAGGAGGTTCCGGGCGAATACGCGGTGCGCTCCGCCCTCAACTACGTGGACACCATGCACGCCGCCACGCTCATCATCCACGGCGCGAAGGACCCCCTGTGCCCGGTGGAGCAGGCCTACCGGCTCTACGAGGCCCTGAAGGCGGCGGGGAAGACGGTGGAGCTCAAGATCTACCCGGAGGAGGCCCACTGCGTCAACGACCCGGCGGGAAGGCTGGAGGTCTGGGAACTGATGTTCGCATGGTTCGAGAAGCACATGTAGCGGATGGGATAAAATGGAAAGGAACACCGGTGATGCGCACGTTGACCGCCGAAACACCAGTCCGCCGGCGGCGTAGGCCGATGCGTACGGAAAGGACCGCCGGGTATCCAGAGAAAATAGAGGAGGAGGACGCAACAGGTGACCAAGGATCAACCGCGACGTCCCGCTCCCGTCTCCCCGGACCTCTACACCCGTGAATATTTCACCACCGACTGCGAGGGATACCATCTCCTCGCCGAGGGCCCGGAAGGGATTCCCGACCGCATAAGGGAGGCCCTCCGCCTGGCCGGCGACCTCTCCGGACGGTGGATCCTGGACATCGGCTGCGGACGGGGGGAGCTGGTCTGCGAAGCGGCCCGCCGGGGTGCCATGGCGGTGGGGATAGACTACGCCCCGGCGGCCATCGAGCTCTCCCTGGAACGCCGCTCCCTGCTGGACGAGGAGGCCCGCCGTAG
This sequence comes from Actinomycetota bacterium, assembly GCA_030019255.1. Taxonomy (NCBI): domain Bacteria; kingdom Bacillati; phylum Actinomycetota; species Actinomycetota bacterium. Next base: position 98,941 of record JASEFK010000005.1, on the reverse strand, counting down.
GGCGGAGTTCCGCCTAGCCGACGCCAAGGGGCTGGATTTCCCGGACGGCTCCTTCGACGTGGTCTTCTTCATCGACGTCTACGAACACCTCTATCCCTACGAGATAGAGCAGACCCTCAGCGAGGTGAGGCGGGTACTTCGCCCGGGCGGAAGTTTCATCGTCCATACCGGACCCAATACTTGGTTCTACCGCTTCGGGTATCCGCTGGTGCGCTCCGTGGCCCGCCTCCTCCTGCGCAAGGAGCTGCCGGAGAGCCTGCGCGGCCAGTACGACGACGTAATGCACGTAAACGAGCAGAGCCCCTGGAGCCTTTACCGCGGCCTCACCGGGGCCGGTTTTCGGGCCTCCGTCTTACCCCGCAGCTTCTTCGTGGGCATCCGTCCCAATCGCTGGGAAAAGATGGCAATGAGGGTCCTCTTCGCCCGGCCGCAGGGATACGTTTTCTGTACCAGCCTCCTGGCCGTGGCCCGGCCCCGGCTACGGGGAAGGGAGGCGGAGGTCAGGGTGGGCAGGGTGTCCGCCATGCTCCATCCTTCACGCGGGGGACGCGTCCTCCTGGTGGGCGAGGGCGAGGGCAAGCTGGCGCGCCTTCTCTCCGGGCTGGCAGAGACCGAGGTGACCTGGGCGGACACCGCGGCGGGTGCCGCGGAGGCGGACCGGGACCTGGAATCCTCCCCGGGCATAACGCGACTTGGGGCGGACCCCGCCGCCCTCCCCTTCCCCTCCGAACACTTCGATGCCCTGGCCGCTCAATTCACCCTGGACCGGGTGGAGGATGCCGAGGAGGCCTTGGGGGAATGGCGGAGGGTACTCAGGCCGGGCGGGAGCTTGGTTCTCGCCGCCCGCAACGCCCTCTTCGAGGGGTTCGAGCCCCGTCCCAGCACTCCCTCACGGCGTGCTTTCACCCCCGCCTCCCTCCGGGCCCTCGTTGAGGGACAGGGGTTCCGGGTAAGCGAAGTGATCACCCTCTTTCCAGATCTCAAGCTTCCCGCCCTCTACCGCGGCGACCTGGGCTTTTTCCTTATCCTGGAAAGACTGCCCCGCTTGCGGGAGAAAGGGCGGATCATCCTATTGCGGGCGATCAGGGACGAACGGGAAGCCGGGGGTTGAGGACATGCGCGTGGGCATCGACGCCCGGGGCCTGGGGAACATCAACCGCTGGCGGGGCATAGGGCGCTACACCGCCCGCCTGGTGGAGGCCCTAGTGCGAAACGCGGAAAGGGACATGGAGTTCGTCCTCTTCGGCTATGGTGATGGCCCCAACAGGGACCTGCTGGACGCCGGGACGGCGCGGTGCGCGGAATGGGTGAGCGTGCCCTTACTGGGAAAATATTCCTACCCGGGGATGGTCGCCGAGCACCTCCTCTTCGCCCGGCGGGTGGCCGCCTCCGGGGTGGAGGTCTTCCACGGCATCGACCACAACCTGAGCCCCTTCCTTCCCTGCCCCAGCCTGGTCACCGTGCACGACCTCGTCCTCCTGGTCCTGCGCGGTCCTTACCTGGGCCCCACCGCCTGGGCCTGGATGCGCTTCCACCGCGCCGCCGCCCGCCGCGCCCGTTTCGTGGTGGCCGTCTCCGAGAACACGGCCCGGGACGTGGAGCGTATCTGGGGTATACCCCGCGGGCGCATCGCGGTGGTCCCCGAGGGCGTAACCCCCGAGTACCGGCCCCCGGGGGACCGCGGGACCGTGGAGCGGACGCTTTCCCGTTACGGCATCCGTCAACCCTACTTCCTCTACCTGGGAGGTTTCGACCCCCGCAAGAACCTGCGCAACCTCCTCCTGGGCTTCAAGCGCTTCCTCTTCTCCACAAGCGAGGACGTCCTCCTGGTCATGGCCGGCGACCGGCACGGCTTCGAGGGCTACCTGGACGACGAGGTGGAGGAGCTGGGCCTGGAGGGACGGGTGCTCTTCACCGACTTCGTGCCCGAGGAGGACCTCCCCGCCCTCTACGGGGGGGCCACGCTCTTCGTCTGTGTCTCCCTCTACGAGGGCTTCGGCCTTCCCCTCCTGGAGGCCATGGCCTGCGGCACCCCGGTCCTGGCCTCCCACGTCTCTTCCATCCCCGAGGTGGTGGGAGAGGCGGGCATCCTGGTGGATCCCCTGGACCCCGAGGAGATAGCCGCGGGCATGAGGAAGCTTTGGGAAGAGGCGGACCTGAGGGCTGAACTGGCCACCCGGGGAAGGGAGAGGGCCGCCTCCTTCACCTGGGATGCAGCCGCCCGCAGGATACTGGACCTTTACCGCCAAGCGAGGAGTTGAGGGCATGGACGGACGGAGAGGACACGGGGCGGAAGGAGGGCGACGGTGGCCGTGATGAAGGCCGTCTCCCGGGACGGAAAAATGCGGGGCCTCTCCACCTCCCGCAAGACGGCGGTAATCCTGTCCGCCGTAGCCCTGTGCGGGCTCTTGGCCGGCCTCATCTCCACCCAGCTCCCGGTAAAGATCACCCTCTTCCTGGCCACCGGCGCCATCCTCCTGGTGGTCATCTACCAGTGGCTGTGGCTGGGGGTGGCCATCTTCATCTTCTTCAACCTCACCCTTCCCCAGGCCGGGCCCACCTGGAACCTGGGCATCCAGGTGGCCATGGTGGGGGAGACGCGGGGGATACACTTCAACATCCACGAGATCGTCATGGCCCTCACCTTCGTGGCCTGGGTCATCAAGGCCGCCAACGGCAAGGCGGAATGGAAGGCCCGCAGTCCCATCACCATCGCCATCGTCGCCTATGTCCTTACCTCCATCCTGGCCTGCTTCGTGGGCTTCCTGCACGACGCCAACGGCCTGGTCATGGCCTTCCGCTTCGTGCGCACCGTCATCTTCGCCTACGTCTTCTTCGTGGTCGTCAACATCGTGAGGACTCGCCTGGCCTTCCGCAACCTGGTCATCCTAATGCTGGTCTGCTTCACCCTGGTAGCCCTATTCGGCCTGGTGCAGAAGGCCATCGGCCAGACCAAGACGGAATGGGTCGCCCAGCACGTGCTCGGCAAGCTGGGTTATCCCGAATCGGTGAACTACGTGGCCGGGGAGAGCGAAGCCCAGGCCTACCGCATCAACTCCACCTTCCTGCACCCCAACGTCCTGGGCGGTTACCTCATATTCGCCCTTCCCTTCTTCGTGAGCCTCCTCAGCCCGGCCTGGAAGGGACGCCGCTACTTCCTCTGGTCCCTACTCCTGGCCGGCATGGGCATCAACATGGCCGCCCTCTTCCTCACCGGGTCGCGCGCCGCCTGGGTGGCCGCCGGGGTTATCGCCGTACTCTACGGTCTCTTCGGGCTTTTCGATCGCCGGTTGTGGCTGACGGCGGCCACGGTGCTCCTGGTCCTGGCCCTCGTCTTCGTCATGCTCAACCCCCCGGAGTTCGTGAGGAAGCGCTTCTCCGGCCTCAGCGCCAAGGAGGCAGCCGAAGTGCGCATCTACACCTACAAGCTAGCCCTGGACTACTTCCTCGAACATCCTATCTTCGGCATCGGCATGGGCATGGAGGGACAGCGCATCATCGAGAACAACATCCGGCAGACCTGGGCGGCGGTGGAGAACGCCTTCCTCACCTACCTGGTGTCCCACGGGCTGGTGGGCTTCACCGCCTTCATCCTCCTCTTCGCCATCTACTGGGGCATACTCTTCCGTGCGCGGTCCCGCTCCCGGAGCGACCCCTTCATCTACTTCCACGCCGAGGCCTTCTTCCTGGGCATGGTGGGTTACGCGGTCTCCAACATGTTCGGAGCCTGGATCCTCTTCGCCATCCCCATGCTCACCCTGTTCTGGGTCTACCTGGCCATGGGAGGGGCGCTTTATAACATCTACCGGGAAGAGGTGGTGGAGGAAAAGGAGCCCCTGTTCCACAACCTCCCCGAGCTCCTGGCCGCCTCCCTGGTACCCGCGGAGAGGAACGGGGGTCGCCTGGCCGGCGCCTCGTGATACCCGTGTTTCGGAGGGCTTTTCCGCCCGGGAAACGCCCGGCCCCCTTTCCGCCACGCACGTGCACCCCTCGTGATACCGGTGCTTCGGATGCCTTTTCCGTCCCTGCCCGGAGGTGTTTCCCATACCACCCGCCCCGCACGTGGTCGGGTCCCATGATGCGGGACCACGCGGAGTAAGCACCTCCTGGCCCTTCCGGCGAACAGCCGCGACCCCTCGGCAGAGGACGCCTTCCGATAGCCTGCCGGAACCAAGGACGGCGTGTCGAGGTTTTTCCGGGATGAGGTGCCTAATTTCTGTAGACAGCAACCCGGAGAGAGGTAATGGTTTTATTTACCTCATCCTATGGGTATAATGTTTTGTGTTGAATAAGTAGTCCCGTTACGTCAGGAATACGGCGAGAGGGAAAGCTGTGATCCGCCATCCTTGACCTGGTCACCTGGGTGGCGGGGAGCGAGTGGTGAAACCGGCCCGATCGCACGGCGATCGGGCTTTGTATATCGGGTATCTTGGAGGCGGGATAGCAAAAAGGAGGAGGCAAACCCAGGGAGGGCTGGAAAAGGGGAAGGTTTTCCGGTCTGGGCCAGAACTCACTCGGCAAGGTCTTTCTGGTTTCCACCGTGCGGTTCTTCCTCCCCTGTTCCCATGCCGAAAGCCCTTCCATTGAAGGCTGTCCATTTCCAACTACCAAAGGTATCGATGGAAGGATTTTCAAGGTGGAGGTGAAGTAAATGAAGGGGTCGATAAAGGGACTGGTGCTCCTTTCCGTGTGTTTGCTGCTTATGGCCACCCTGCTCGGAGGCATAGTCACCGCACTGGCCGGCGGCGGCGAGGCGCCCGGGGAGTCCCAGACCTCCGCTGACATCTTGGACGCGGGAGGAACGGGGACCGCGGTCCTGGCGGAAGATGCCCCAGAGGGCATTCCCGCCGGCGGCGAACAGCCGATGGCGGTGGATTCCAATGCCGAAAAAGCGGATGGGCCCAATGATGGCGGGGGCACGGAGGGGACGGAAGCGTCTACCGTGTTGGAAAGCGCCCAGGCCTTGTGCTGTCCTTCGCCGCAGCCGGAGTGCGAAATCTGCGTGGTCAAGTTCCTGGACCTGGACGAGGACGGCATCAAGGACGATAATGAACCGGGCATGCCCGGGGTGACCTTCACCCTCGACGGCGGCGATCCCCGACAGACCAACGCGGACGGCTTGGTGTGCTATTCCGGCTTGGAACCGGGCACCTACGTGGTGAGCGAGACGGTGCCCGAGGGCTACCGGGCCACCACCCCCACCTCCTACGAGATCGAGCTATGCACCGGTGTGGCGGATCCCGGCATCCAATGCTGGGAGCCACCCTCCAGCGGGGAGACGGTCACCGTCTTCTTCGGCAACGTGCCCGTGGAGGTACCTTTTGGTTCCATCTCCGGGCACAAGTACGAGGACCGGGACGGGGACGGCGAGAAGGACCCGGACGAGCCCCCGCTCCCCGGGGTGACCGTCGAGCTGTGGAAGGACGGCGCGAAGATAGAGGAAACGGTCACCGGCGCAGGCGGCGGATATACCTTCCAAAACCTGGAACCCGGTGTCTACACGGTGAAGGAGGTCCTCTCCGAGTGCTGGGCGCCAACCAACCCCGCCGACGGCTCCCATGAGAACCTCCAGGTGGCAAGCGGTCAGGACATCACCGGTGTCGACTTCCTTAACCGGAGGGCCGAATGCCGAAAGGGCAAGGTGGAGGTCCTGGTCTTCGAGGACACCAACTGCAACGGCCAACTGGACGACGGCGACTCGTTGCATCCCCAGCCGGTGGTGATAGAGCTGTTCCACGACATGGACGGGATGCTGGTGCCCGCCGACAGCTGGGATGGCTCCTACCAGAAACCCACGGGCGCCGGTCCCTCCTGGTGGCCGGTATATCCTTACGGATGCGCGAGCTGGAAAGAGCTTCCATGCAACAACTATGATCTCTTCGGGAATCCGCTGGGAGAAAACCTTTACGGGCGCTACCAGGTCCACATGGTAGTCCCGGACGGATGGAAGCCCCTCACTATCGAATGGGCGGGAAGGACGTACACGGACACCTTCACCACCTTCGAGCTAAAGTGCTACTACTGCATACCTACATGCATCTGGCAGCAGGTGAAGTTCCTCATCGCGCCCCTCTTCCATATTTCCGGGCACAAGTACGAGGACCTGGATGGGGACGGTATACATGATGCCGGTGAACCCGCCGTTTCGGGAGTGACCATCGAGCTGTGGAAGGGCGAGGAGAAGGTGGCGGAGACGGTCACCGGCGAGGACGGGAGCTACCTCTTCGATGACCTGGAGGACGGGGTCTACACGGTGAAGGAAGTCCTGCCCGAGGAATGGTATCCCGTCTCTCCACCGGAGGGAATCCACGAGGGCGTCGAGGTGGGGTGCGGCTACAACGTGGAGGGCCTGGACTTCCTCAACCGCCGTTACCTCTCCATAACCGGTAGTAAGTGGGAGGACCTCGACCAGGACGGCGCCCGCGACGAGGGAGAACCCGCCGTTCCGGGAGTGACCATCGAGCTGTGGAAGGGCGAGGAGAAGGTGGCGGAGACGGTCACCGGCGAGGACGGGAGCTACTCCTTCACCGGCCTCCTTCCCGGCAATTACACGGTGAGGGAGGTCCTGCCCGAGGGATGGTTCCCCACCAACCCGGACGACGGCTCCCACGACGACTTCAACCTGGTCTACGGCCAGCCCCTCGAGGGCCTGGACTTCCACAACTGCCGTTACGGGAGCATCGAGGGCGTCAAGTTCCTGGACCTCGACCAGGACGGCATCTTGGACGAGGGCGAGGAGGGCCTGGATGGAGTTACCATCAAGCTCAATGGCGGATGGCGTACTGCGATCACTGCCGGCGGCGGCCTCTTCTCCTTCCCGAACCTGTCACCCGGCACCTACGTGGTGGCGGTGGACGAATCCAGCCTGCCGGGTTATTACCCCACGGGTCCCATCTCCATCGTGGTGGAGCTGGAGCCCGGGGAAACCGAGACCGTGTACTTCGGCAACGCCCCCTACGGCTCCATCACCGGCACCAAGTGGCTGGACGAGGACTGCGACGGGGTCTGGGATGAGAACGAGACCACCGTCATCCCCGGCATCACCATCGAGCTGTGGGCGGGTAGCCCGCCGGATGAGCTCCTGGACACCGCGGTAACCGGCGAGGACGGCTCCTACTCCTTCCCCGAGCTGGAGCCCGGAACCTACACCGTGGTGGAGAAGGGAACCGACGGGTACTTCTCCACCACCCCCGACTCGGTGTCCGTGAAGCTCTCTCCCGGCGAGGGCGCGGTGGTGAACTTCGGCAACTGCGTCTACGGTGTCATCGAGGGCTTCAAGTTCCAGGACCTGGATGGGGACGGCGTGCTGGACGAGGGCGAGACCGGCCTGCAGGGGGTCAAGATAACCCTCGAGGGCCTGGGCGACACGGAGGCCTTCGCCGAGACCTTCACCGGTGAGGACGGGACCTTCTCCTTCGACAACCTCCTGCCCGGAGAGTACGCGGTGAGCGAGACGGTGCCCGCCGGCCACTATGCCACCCTGCCCATCCGTATGGAGGTCTCCGTGGGTCCGGGCGAGGAGGCGACGGTGCTCTTCGCCAACGCCCCCTACGGGTCCATCGTGGGCTCCAAGTGGCTGGACGACGGAGACAGTGTCCTGGAGCCCGACCAGGACGACCCGGGACCGGGATTCACCATCACGCTGACCGGCGAGACCTTGGGCGGCGAGGAGGTCGAGATGCAGACGGTCACCAGTGAGGACGGGACCTTCTCCTTCCTCCTCCTGGAGGCCGGGAACTACACGGTGACCGAGGAGTTCGACCCTCAGAAGTACGCCGCCATCACCGATAAGAGCGTGGACGTGGAGCTGGCCCCCGGTGCCGAGGAGAACGTGGACTTCCTGAACGGCGTGATCATCGTGGGAGGGGAAGAGGTGACGCCTCCCATACAGCCTACTCCCCCTACGCCACCGGCCATCACCGGGGGGACCACCGCCCTTCCGGCCACCGGCATGGAGCAACTTCCCCTCCTGCTGGCCGCGGCGGCGCTTACGCTGCTGGGGCTGGTGCTGGTGGCCCTGGGCCTTCGCCGCCGCTTCCAGCAATAGGGCGAGAAAACGAGTAACGGCAAGTAACGAGGTAAAAGGCTCCCCTTCGGGGGAGCCTTTCCTCTCCCTTTCTCATAAGCATCCGCCCGCATTCCCTCCACGTCCCCTCCACCCGGCTGGAACTCGATGCGGTGATCGAAAATGACGAAGTGCTGCGGGCGTTCCCTTTATCCTATCGTGTTGGAAAAACACTGCGTTTCATCCCCAGGACTTCGATTCCCGGTCCGCCCGTCGAGAGTCGTCCCCTTGATCCCTGCCCCGGATACTTCATCACTTCACCGGCTCATGATCCGGCGGTTACCGTTCGCGGTTGTCTATGTTCCCCTTCTCCGCTAACCTTTACCCAGAAAGCGAGGTGATGGCCGTGGAGGAAAGGGTCGAGGGCATAGAGGGCGTGCTGGTCAAGCCACTGGTGCGCCACTGTGACGAAAGGGGTTATCTCCTGGAGGTGCTGCGCGACGACGACGGACTCCTGGAGCGCTTCGGGCAGACCACCTTCACCCTGACCTATCCCGGGGTCATCAAGGCCTTTCACTGGCACCGCAAGCAGCACGACCTGTGGTTCGTGGCCCAGGGAGAGGCGCGCGTGGTCCTGCACGACCTGCGCGAGGATTCGCCCACGCGAGGCCGCACCCAGGTCATCTACGCCGGGGAACACCAACCCCTGCTCATCGTCATCCCCCCGGGGGTGGCCCACGGCTACCAAGTCCTGGGAGAAAAGCCTGTGGGGCTCTTCTACCACACCACCCGTTCCTACGACCCCTCGGACCCGGACGAGGAGCGCATACCCTACGACGCCCTCTTCGACTGGGAGAGCGGGGACTGAGATTGAGAGGGGTGGAAAAAGCGGAAAACGCCCGACCCGGACAGGGGGGCCCGGGGAAGGGAAAGGACGACACGCGACGATACCCGGGAGGCAAGGTCGCATGAGAGGGGCGGCATGGCATGGGAACATGGGATAGACCGCCCCAACGAACCGAGGACACTCCCCATGGCGGGGAAGGCGGACGGCAACATGACGGCAGGAGGAGGCAGGCATGCGCGTAGTGATATGCGGGGCGGCCGGCCAGTTGGGAACCGACCTGGTGGAAGTCTTCCGGAGGGGAGGCGATGAGGTGCTTCCCTTCGACCTCGACCTGGACATCACGGATTATGACCTGGTCATGGAAAAGATTCCCTCCCTGCAGCCAGACCTGGTCATCAACGCCGCCGCCGACCTGGACGCCGACCGCGCCGAGCTGGACCCTGAACCCTCCCTGCGGGTCAACCTGACCGGGGCACAGAACCTGGTCCTGGCCTGCCTGGAGGCCGGTTGTCCCCTGGCCTTCATCAGCTCGGACTACGTCTTCGACGGGCGCAAGGGAGCCCCCTACACGGAGCTGGACGAACCCAACCCCCAGGGGGTGTACGGGAAGGCCAAGCTGGCCGCGGAGCGCTTTTTGGCCTCCACCCTGCCCCGCCATTATATCTTCCGCAGCCAGTGGCTCTTCGGCCGGGGAGGGAAGCGCAACTTCGTGAAGAGCATCCTGCGCAACGCCCGCGAGAAGGGGTTCCTTCGGGTGGTCACCGACGAGGTGGGTACCCCCACCTACACCGGCGACCTGGCGGAGATCATCCACCGCGTGTGCCGCTCGGGCCAGTACGGCCTCTATCATGCCACCAACCAGGGGGTTTGCTCTCGTTACGATTTCGCCAGGGAGATCGTGGAGATAGCGGGGTGGAAGGACGTGCCCGTGCAGCCCATCCGTTACGCGGACCTCAACCTTCCCTGTCCCCGCCCTCCTTATTCCCCCCTGGACAACCTCAACTTACGCTTGCGCGGTTTCCCTCTCGCCCGGCACTACCGGCAGCCCCTCGAGGAATATGTGGGATGGCTGCTCGAAAACGACGGGTTCTGAAGGTTATATACGTCGCGGGGGTCAGGCGACCTCCGACCTGAGGTGGGAGCATAGTACGTAAAACGCCAGGCTGCCGGCCAGCGCTACCCACAGGCCCCATCCGGTACCCGCCAGCACCTGGCCCAGCGAAAGTCCTGGCGTCCTCTGGTAACCCAGGCCGGCGAAGACCCGCAGGCCAAGGAAGGCCAGCGCGGCCAGGAAAGCCAGGAGGGACATGGCCCTCATGGCCTGCGCCCACTTCCCGGGCGAGACCATCCCCAGGACCAGCAGCGCGTCGCACCCGGCCACCAGGGTGGCCAGGCCGGAAAGCAGCATCCCCTCCGGGAAGGAGATGCCGGCCATGTTGCGTAAAGGGTTAAGGTCCCTGCCGATCCAGGGAAACAGGGTGGAGACCACCAGCACTGCGGCCAGGGCGGGGATATAGGCGGCCAGCCGCTTGGCCCTGCTTGACAGGACGAGACCCTCCGCGCCCAGGAATCCCCCTCGTGGAGTTTGCGCCTCCCGACCTCCGGCGGGAAAGGACGGTCTTCCGTGGGAGACCCTCACGCCTGGAGGATGGCCGGAAGCCCGTCCCCGAGGAGGCACGGTCCGGACGCCCGCCACTCCGTATACCGGGGAGGAGGCTGAAACCCTGGGGCGGGACACGGCGGCGTGGATTTCCGGCACCGACCGGTCCCCGGCTTCCGCCTCCGCCGGGCTGGGCTCCTCCCGGGGCTGCCCGGAGTAGATACGGGCGATGAGTTCCTTCCATTCCCTGTCCCGGCGGAAATCGTACCCTCCTCCCGCTGCCCCCTCTTCGATCTCCACCTCCATGGCCGCCTCAAGGTCCTTCCTCAGGGCCTGCTCCTTGTCGAAACCCTCTTCCTTCCCGGCCTCCATCCCCAGCTCCGAGCGCACCTCCATGAGGTCGGCCTTGAATTCCTCCATGCTCGGGTACCGCAGGGAGGGATCCTTCTGCAAGGCCTTGTGGACGGCATGCACCAGGCTGGGAGGCAGCCCTTCGACCACCTCGGAGAGGGATACCGGCTCCTCGGTGGCCACCTTGTAAATGATGGCGAAATCGTTTTCCGCGTCGAACGGCCGCCGCCCGGTGAGCATCTCGTAAATGGTGACTCCTAAGGCGAAGATGTCCACGCGGTGGTCGTACGGCTTCCCCTGGACGACCTCTGGCGCGATGTAATTGGGAGTGCCCATGATCACGTCGGTATGGGTGCGGTCGCTCATCCTTATCATCTTGGCGATGCCGAAGTCCGCGATCTTGATGTTCCCGTCCTGGAGGACGAAGATGTTGTCCGGCTTGACGTCGCGGTGGATGATGCCCTGGCGGTGGGCATAATCCAGGGCCTCGCAGATCATGGGCGCGATGCTCAGGACCTCGACGGCGGATAACCTGCGCTCCGCCAGTATCTCCCGCATGGTCTTGCCTTCCAGGTACTCCATGACGATGTACTGGCGGTCCCCGGAAAGGATGATGTCGTGTACGGTGAGTATGTGCGGGTGGGCGAGCCTGGCCGCCGCCTTGGCCTCCAGGCGGAACCTCTCCCTGACCTCGGCCTTCTCCTCCTCACTGAGATAGCCGGGCACGTTCAACTCCTTGAGGGCCACATCCCTTTCCAGGAGGTCGTCGTGGGCCAGGTAAACCCGACCCATGGCTCCCCGTCCGATTTCTCTTATGATGCGGTATCGGGCCTTCATTGCGCTCCACCCGGAATGTCCATGCATGATTCTTGCTTCCCGCCTGGGGATGCCATGGTCCTCACCCCCTTGCGCCATTATTCTATCGACACGTTACGCCTGGCACCTTAAAACCGGCAGTGGCAGCCTTTTCGGCAAGAAGCCTTGATCCCGCCGCTTCCCGCATGCCCGCCTCGTGGGGGCAGGTCGGCAAGCGTGGATTATACAATCCGGGGCCCAGCCCTTGCGGAAAGCTGCTTATTCCTTGCCGACAGGGGAGACAGGCTCGGCGAAGAAATTGGTGCCCCCGCGTTGCACACGGAAAACGGTCTTCGCCGATGTGGAGAGAAATCGCAGGCGAAAAGCGGACCCCGCCTTCAGGCCCGGAAGATGAGCTTCAGGGTTCCCATGTGGATCTCGTCCCCGTCGGCCAGAGGCCGGGGCTCGAAGGCCTCCAGCCGCTCTCCGTTGACATGGGTGTAATTGGTGGAGGCGAGATCCATGATGTAATAGCGGCCTCCTCCCAGGCGGGTGATCTTGGCGTGCCTCCTGGAAACCCCAGCATCCAGGGCCCCGAAGGGCGTAAGGTCGATGTCCGGGAAGGAGTGAGTGGCCGGATCCGCCCGCCCCAGGGTGTACTCGGATTTATCCTCCAGGCCGAAAACCCTGTCCGTCCCCTCTAGTTCCAGCCTTGCCATGCCATCCTTCCCCTCGTTATAAACCTGCCGCCGGCCCGGCCCATCTCCACCAGCGGGTCCATTCATGGCATCGGACCTTCTTTCAGGAATATTTATACTCTTGAGGGCGGACACGGTAAACCCTCCGGGCTCCGGAATCACACTCGACAAGGTAACCGAGAAACGAAAAAACCAGCATACGTTCCGCTTGCCTTCCCGGTAAAGGAAAACGCCAGGTTCCATCCTGCAATTCTCCATCCTCGACGGCCTTTGGCCATGAATCTTGCTTAAAACCCGACTTCCTCCGTTCCTCCAGCCCCATACCTGGAGAAAAACCAGGTTCACGGTCGCCCTTCCATGCGGATCTCACCCGCTTCCTCCCTTCAGGTTTCCCGGCCGTCAAGCCCACACGTCGGGCAAGATCCACGCTTTCCGAGGCATTCCCTCTTTGGACAAGAAAAGGGGGAGCCGGTTGAATGTTCCGGCTCCCCGGAGGATCAATCGCGTTTCCATGCCCGGCGATCACCCGGCCTGCAGCTCAATAATGGACTTCCATGGCCCGCGGGGGGCAGGCCTTGACGCAGAGCTCGCAGGCCACGCAGTCGTCATCCGAAAAGCGCACTTCCCAGGTATCCCGGTCCAAGCTCAGCGCTACCGTGGGGCAGACCGCAAGGCAGGCCCCGCAGTGGGTGCAACGCTCCTCGTTGCGCTTGATGTCCTGGGAGAGGGGCTGGATGTCCACCCCGCAGGAGCGCAGGTATTCCAGGCCCCGCTCGTAATCCGCCTCCTCCCCGGTCACCTCCAGGACCAGCAGGCCCTCCTCCCGGGGGGTGATGGAGGCCTTGAGGATGTTGAAGTCCAGGCCGTAGTCCCGGACCAGCTTGCTCACGATGGGCTTGTCCACCTGCTCGCGGGGAAAACGGAGAACTATCTTGTGCCGCACCATTCAGCCCACCCCCTTCTCCCTCGCCGCGCAGGGCAGAAGCTCCACCGGCTCGCTGAGCAGGAAGCGTCCCTGCCGTATCCATTCCTTCAAGGTCTCGGCGATTTCCCTCGCCCGGCTGTAACTGGAAAGGGGGGCGGTAGGCACCTCCTTTCCCTCCACCACGATGCGCCCGCTTTTCAGCTCCGCGTAGGTGACCTCGCCCAGCACCCGTCCCGTGCCCTGCGGGTAGTCCACGGAGTAATCCACCACCGGGGCCTTGAGGTCGGCGTCGCGCACCGCGGCGTGCCGCACCACCTCCTCGTCCAGCACCGGGATGGGTATGCCGATGCCCACCGCCAGGGTGGCCCCGTAGCCGAGCATGGAATAGCCGGTGAGGTAGCGGGGGTTCATCCCCCTGAGGTCGCCGATGACGGCGATGGTGCCCGCCGGCCTGGTGGGCGTCCCGTTGGCGGCGCGGGGGACGTCGGTGTTGTGCTGCGTTCCGTGCCAGGCCACGTATCCCACGCCCCCACCCAGGAAGATGCGGGTACCTATGCCAATGGTGCGGAACAGGGGGTCGTTGAGCAGCGGCGAGAGCTGGCCCGCGCTGCAATAGTTGGCGTTCCCCAGCTTGGGGCGCAACACCCCCATGTAGGTGTAGATGACCCGGTCGGACAGGTTAACGGCCACGTTGTAGTTCTGGTAGGCGTTGCGCGGGTTGAAGAGCCAGGCCTCCTTGACGTCGTCCAGGGTTATATCGCGCTCCCAGCGCCGGTTGGGATAGCAGTCCGTGCCGTAGGCCTCCGCCCTCAGGTGCACCTTGCGCCCCGCCACCAGGTCCTCGATGACGTGGCCGCCACCATAGCGGAACTCGCCGGGGAAGACCTCGTTCAGGGGGTCGTGCTCCGCCATCTCCGTGGCCCCGATGTAGATGTCCACGGCGGCCACGCCGCAGTACACCGGCACCTCGTTCAACCAGGCGCGCTGTATCTTGATGCGCGGCTGGGCGTGTCCCAGGTTGATGAAGGCCCCGGAGGAGCACATGGGCCCGAAGGTGCCCGTGGTCACCACGTCCACCGTGCGGGCCACCTCCTCCACGCCCTTCTCCTCCACCAGGTCGATGATCTCCTCGGCGGTGACCACCACCGCCTCGCCTTTCTTGATTCTCTCGTTAATCTCCGCTATGGTCTTGGCCATTCCTCCTTACCTCCCGTCTTGACGGACTTTCATTCCCGCGGGAGGCTGCGCATGATCCATACCAAGTCCACCACCACCTTTCGGTTTCAACCACCTTTGAGATCAGTCCCTTTCCCTTTCCGGTATGTATCGCGCTTTCTCCGTCCCTATCCCGTCACGCCCCGGTCCACCTTCCACGAACCGGCCGACTGAGAATCTTCCGCGGCCGCAACGGGGAACGGCGGCCCCTCTCCCCTCGCGGGTGCTTTCCTTCCACTTCCCAAGCGGGAAATGAAATACCGCCGGCGAAGGCGCACGGCGGTATTCACTACCGTATCACCCGCACCGGGTACGGCGCCGCAGCGCGATACCCTCGCCCATGGTAACGGGGGCATCCGTCCTCGCCTACTCGCTCATCGCTTTCGACGGGAAGCTCCAGGGCCATCTTCAGCCCGCTTCACGCACCGGTTCTCAACCTCAGCCCGGCTCTCTGTAGCGCTACCCGCGGGCCTACTCCTCCCCTTCATCGCCTTTAGCGGTAAGTATTCGGTTGTCAATAACAGCCGAGAAAGTGATTTCTTATAATACTCCCGCCTTCGCGGAAAGTCAATGGAGTAAAGCGGGTTTTTTCATCCCTTTATCGGGCAACAGGCTGCCGTTGGCGGCGAGGAGGTGAAGGGGCTCCTGCTGCCGGCTGGTCGAGCCGCCGCCAGGAGGAGGATGGTTCGATGGGGCTTGTTACCACTCCCGGCGGGAGGCGACCTGCCGCCTCAAGGGACGCGGAACAGGGCCACGTCGTCGAACCACACGCTGCCGCCCCCGGCCGTCCCAGAGCTGCCTGCCGTCTCCAACCTAACCGCGGCCCTGGCCGCCCCCAGCGGAGCCCGGGCCTGGAGGTGGAAGGGCATCCAGTCGTGGGTGGAATAGCCGGAGGGCGTCTCCAGCGTGGCGCTGTCCGTACCTATCAGGGAACCGGCGGCGTTATACCAGTATATGGTGACCTGCGCCGAGGCGTTGCGGAAAAGCCGGGTGCGGTAGAAACCCGTCAACGCGTAGTAGCTTCCCGCCTCTATCCCGGCCACCGGGTCGCTCCGCCAGGAACAGGTGTAGGGCGCGGCCGCGGGGGCCGGGTCCTTGATGCGCAGGGAGCGACTGCCCGCGTGGGACATCATGGAATGATTTTCCATACGTGCCGTACCGCCGGAGAGCAGCAGTTGACTCCAGCCGGGTACGCTCCCGTCGGGGTTCACGTCCTCGAAACCGGGGTTGGGCAGGAGGTTGGCCTGGGCCTGGGAGGGAAGCTCCAGGGTCAGCGTCCTCTGGCGGTCGAGGACGATGCCGGGAATGCGCAGCCGGCTTCCTTCCAGGGTGTAATCCACGCCGGGGGTGAGGAGCGACCCGTCCAGCCTGACTCTCATGCCCAGCACGGCGGCCCAGGCGTGGACCAGCACCAGGTCGGTCCTCCCCAGCCTGTCCGATACGGGAATGGCACTGGGGTCGGTGCTGGTGTCCAAACGAACGGTCAGAATCCTTCCGGGCTCCAGGGTCACCCCCGCCCAGGAGAGGTCCAGGGTCAGCTCCTGCACGTTGCGCACGTGGGCCTCCACCGCGCCGGCGGCGCGGTCCACCCCGGCGCGGGCCAGGGCGGCTTCCTCCCCCGCTCCCTCGTACCTCCTCATGGTCATCCAGTAGGAGGAACTCACGGGATCGTCGTAGGTCTTGTAGGCCACCTGGGTGGGCTGCCGGTTGCGGGCATGGGCCTGGAAGAAGTCGGCGGTCACCCCGTAAGGCTCCATGAAGCCGTGACCGCCGTAAGGGCTGGTGTTGTACTCCGAGTAATAGGGTCCCACTGCGGACCAGGCGGTGAGCAGGGCATGGACGTCGCCCCCGTTGGCGAATTCCGCCGTGGCCGGGGAGTAGGGAGGCGGCGCCTCCACCAGCCACCACCTGTCCCCCGGGGTAGTGCTCTCCCGCTTCCACCACATGACGGTGAGGTTCTGGTACTGGTTGGGGAAGTTGCTGTCGTTCAGGCCCTGCACGATGCGTATGGGCATGTTGGCAAGGTTTTCCAGCACGTAGCGGGCGCTGTTGTCCCGCATGAGGGGAGTGTCGATGGAGCTTCCCGGTTCGTCCTCCTTCCCGGCGATGGCGGCCCAGTTGTCGGGCACCCGCGCGTCGTTGACGTCGGCATAGGGATACCCGTAATTACGGGGGAAGTGCTCCCGCATCCACTGGTAGTTGTAAACCAGGTCGGAGGCTCCCGCGTTAGGGGAGACGGCGGTGACCAGCCCCGGGTTGTGGATGCCCAGGACGTAGGCCCCCGTGCCCCCCATGGAGAGTCCGGACACGTAGACGCGGTCCTCGTCGATGTTGAACTTCTCCATGGCCTGGAGGATGCAGTCGATGACGTCCCTCTCCCCGTACTGGTGCTCGTTCTGAATGCGCAGCTCGTCAAACTCGTGCACCGCCCCGTAGCTGCAGATGGACACCTCACCGGATATGGGCGGCTCGGGGACGTCCCGGCCGTCCCCGTAGGGCGAGCAGTCGTCGCCGGGCTGCAGGTTGATGGGCTTGTCGTTGACGTTCACCTTGAGGTACCCGGCGTAGGAACCCACCCGCAAGGTTATCCACGGGTCACCGGGCTTGAGGGGACCCCACTCATAAGGCGCCTGGTAGATGAGGTTCCAGGTCCCGCCGGAGACGCGGAAGAGGCGCACGTACTTGCTGGTGGTTCCGTTCACCGTCTCGGAATAGAGGTCCACGTGGTAGCAGTCCCCGGTGGCGGGGTCCCGGCGCAGGTTGATGCCCACCGCGCTTGCGTTCCCGGGACGGCTCACCTCCCGGAACCTGACGCGCACCGCGTAGTCCTTCCCGGAGGAATCCCGTCTTACCAGTTCCTTCCAGGAGGCGGAGGAATCCGACTGACGGATGACCCCGCCCGCCGCCGACCAGCCTCCACCTGCCGGCGTCCAGGAAGCCAGGCTGGACATGTCGTCCACGATGTTCGGCTCCCGGTTCGGCCCCGCATCCTTGTTCACCCCGTCGATGTAGAAGCTGGTGAGGTTGCGGCCCCAGGGGGAGAGGACTATCCATCCCCTCTCGTCGGCCACCGTTTTGATCATGTTGGAGAAGATGTTCATCCAGTTGTTGTCGATGAGGGGCACCCCGCCCAGGGCATGCAGCTCCACCCACAGGGGATAGGAACGCGAGGGGTCGTATCCCGAGGGGAGATAGATGCTGCAGGGGAGGTTGAGGTCGTCCACGGTGGACACGAAATCGTACCGGACGGTCATGCCGCCCACCGGCTCCTGGTAGGGGAGGATCTCGCAGCCCGGAAGCCAGGCCAGAACCAGGGCTAACACGACCAGGAAAGCAATGGGAGTAAGAAACCCGCGTGCCTTTCTCAAAGTCACACCTCCTCGGGACACGGATCAAGGGCCCGGCGAACTCCGCTTGTCCCCCGCCGACCGTCATGTTCCAGCTTCGGGATAGGTGACCTTCGCTCCGAGTCCTTGACCGTTAAGCAGTCCGGGCACCGGGCAAGTTCCATGCATTCCCCCGACGGTGAGCGAGGGTTATCTCCGCCCTATCAACTTGCCCGAATCGAACGCGTTTACCGGCAATTCCCATCCGCGGTGAGGTCACGCTTATTAACCCCTAACCAGAAAAAATCTAACAGATTGTTCGGTAACTGTCCAGTATCATAAACGGGAAGATCGCTCCCAATCGCAGCTGTACCCTCGATACCAAAGCAGCCACGTTCTGGGGATCTCCGGTCGATACGAGCGACACCCTTACCGGGGCTTGGGAAAGTTTTGGCTATAAATCCGGCAGCGAACCCACCGGGGAAGAACTTCTCGCGAAGCTGGAAATTGCCGCGACTCCTTCCACTGCGGGGCGATAATGTGAGGGAACTCCGGGGCTTTAAGGCAATGGGCTCAGGGACCCCTCACGATGAGCACCGGGCACCTGGCGTGGTGTACCACCCGGTTGCTCACCGAGCCCAGGAGGAAACCGCCCAGGACGCCGCGTCCGTGGCTCCCCATGATCACCAGGTCGTAGCCTCCCTCCTCGGCCTCCCGGAGTATCTCCGAGGCGGCGCTTCCAAAGCGGACCAGGGTCTCCACCTCCAGGCCGGCTTCCTTCACCGGCGTGGAAGACTCCTCCAGCATCCGCCCGGCCCTCTTCTCCAGCTCTCCGCGCAGCTCCTCCGGCGGGGGCAGGACGACCTCCGGGGCGATCATGCCGTCGGACCAGAAGGCTGCGTAGGCGGGCTCCTCCACCACGGCGAGGAGGGTCACCCGGCATCCGCTTTTCTCCAGGAGCCTGACGGCGAAATCCACTGCCTTTTTGGACGTCTCCGAGCCGTCCACGGGAAGAAGGACCCTTTCCAGCATTTTCCTCACCCCCAAGCGACCGGTGCGGTCATCGGCAGCGGCGGGCGCAGGAGCGGCCGCAGTCGATTATCCAGGGCTCAATGGGAAGTTTTGACAGCAGCTCGTTCCCGTGCTCGGTGATGAGCAGGGGCCGCTCCAGGCGGAAACCGGCCACCCTCGGTCGGTTGCACACCACCGCCGCCATCTGGATGTATCCCGGCTCCAGGACGTAATCGGGCTCGTTGTTCCCCGGGGAGGGCGACTCGGCCACGCAGGGGTACCACTCGTGCCCGAAGTGGCCGATGCCGTGCCCGAACCCGGGAAGGACCCACTCCGCCCATCCCTTCTCCCGCACGAACTCGTTAACCCGCGCCGCCACCTCGCCCAGGGTGCGGCCGGGCTGCATCTCCTCAACAACTTTGTGGCAAACCGCCACGTAGGCGTCCATGACCTCCTGCTGCTCCCGGGTGGGCTCGCCCATGATGGCGTTGTGGGCCACGTCACCCAACATGAGCCAGAACATGCCGTGGAGGTCGATCATCACTGGGTCGCCGCACTGCACGATCTTGTCCGTGGCCGGCGTGCATCCTCCCCAGAACCACCAGGTCCGGTACCCGGAGGCTATCTCTTGCCCTCCGGTGAAGGTCCAGGCGAACTGGCTTCCCCGGTCCCGCATGACCTTCTCGGCGATGCCGGCGATCTCCTTCTCGGTGATTCCCACCTGCAGGTGTTCGCGCACCACCTCGTGGGCGTAATCCACCAGCGCCGTGGCCTGGCGCATGAGCTTTATCTCCTCCGGCTCCTTGACCAGGGTGAAGCGGTCCATGATGTGCACGGCGTTGACGATGCGCGCCTCAGGAAAGGCCTCGCGCAGCTTCTCATACTCGTAGAGGGTGATGAAGCCGTCGGGGAGGTAGTTGGAAGTACCGCTCTCGATTCCGATGGTGGATTTTTCCAGGCCAAGCTCCCGGATACGCGCGGTTATCATGTCCATAAACTCCAGTCCCGGAAGGCCCCCGAATCCCACCACGTTGTCCAGCCAGGTCTCGTCCTTGAGGCGGGCGGCGTCCAGGGCGGAGGTTATCAGCTGCAGCTCCCCCTCGGCGGGCACGATGACGGCGCTCCTCCAGGGGACGAAGCCGCCGGAAAGGTGGGTGACGGTCTTGAGCTTGGTGCCCACCAGGACGTCCACTCCCTCCTTCTTCAGCTCCTCCTGGAAGCGCGCGATGCGCCGCGGGAAGTTGATGTAGGTCATCATGGCCGCCTCCTCCTTTCCCTGCTGCTCCGTTATCTCCATCCTCTTTTCGCGGGCTCCGGGCGGTGCCGGAACACGAGACTTCCTTCTCAGGGGATGCGTTCTACGCGGAAGGTGGTGCGCCAGGGAGGAGAGCCGTGGCGCAGGTAGATGACGCCGCTCCCCCGAAGGCCCAGGCTCCTGGCCTCCCGGTAAACGTAGATGACCGCGTCCCGGGCACGGGCTCCCAGCTCCGCTCCCGCCAGGTGGCAGTGCATTTCCAATTCCTGGGAATCAAGTCCCGCCAGGCGTCCCACCTTGTAGGCGGACACGACGCATCGGCGGGACTTGAGCATCAACCAGTCCCCGGCCTCCCGGGCCTGCAGGTACAGGTCCTCCCCCTCCTCTCCCAGGCACTTCCCCGCCGTCCCCACCTGCAGGCGGCAGTGGACGGCCCGGCGGAGGCAGTAATCCCCCACCGCTTCCGCCTGTATATGGAGGTACTTGGCCTTCATCCCGGCGAAATTGCCCAGCCTCCCCGCCTTCACCAGGAGCGGCCTCTCCGGGGTCCCCTCCGCCTGCAAACCCACGTAATCCAAGCCGTCCGGCACCTCGAAGGCCCCTTCCCCCGTCCTGGAATATGCTTCCATGCCGAGACTGGAGAGGTAGCCCACCGCCTCGCGTTGCCACTGCATCCGCAACTTCAGGTAGTCCTCCGAGGCCTCGCGCATCAGGCGGCGCGCCAGCTCCACGACCTCCCGGTCGTCCCGGGTGGGAAGGGCCTGGTGGACCCGGGCCTTGCTCAGGCGGTCTCGGGAGCGGAGGTTCAGGAAGAAATCATCCAGGGAGAAGTCGCGGAAGCGTTCCCGTCGGGCCTCCTCCTCGCGTCGGCTGGCCTCCAGTATCTCCCGCAGGGCCTTCGGCCCCTCCCCGAAGACCGGTTTGGGCAGTTTCACCGCGCTAATCCTTCCTTCCCATCTCCTGTATCGCGAAAGCACACCTCGCAGTACAGTATGGTTTGGGCAATTTCACCACGCCAGTTCATCCTCCCCTCTATCCGCTCTCCAGGCGGGTGAAGACCTTCCCGGAGGGAGGGGTTCCTCCAGGCAGCCCGACCGGCGTCCGGAAAGGATCGTCAGGCCCCGGCCGACCCGGACACGTCCGGGGTCGGTCCCGCATCCGAAAGGAAAGGGTCAGACCCCGAATCCGCCTCAGGCGTAGAGCTCCTGGGCCTTGCCGGCCACGATGCGCACCAGGTCCTCTCCCCGCGACACGGGAAAAACCTCGTATCCCACCTGACGGATGAGCTCCGCCTTCTCGTTATAAGCCTGGTCGATGAGGAACACGGATCCCGAGTTCTCCGGATGCATCTGGAGGGCCTCCCCCAGGTGCACGGAGGCCTCAACGATATTGGTTATCTCCGTATCCGAGATGAGGCAGAAATGCTTGGGCCGGTGCGGCTCCAGCGAGGCCAGGTGGCGGAACTCCCGCACCGGGAAGACCGTCCCCCCGCCGTAGTAGGTCACCAGTCCCTCCTCCACCCTCCGGATGTCCCACACCGGCTCCACCACCAGGGAGCGCTGCTGATCGGAGTAGACCACCAGCCCCACCTTGGCTCCCAGGTTCCCCGCGCTGCGGGCCATGACGAAGCCGGCCAGCACGGCGTTGGCCACCTCGGAAGCCGGATTGGTCATGGACCCGGAGGCATCCAGGATGATGATCACGTCTGGCGGGGTCTTGCGCCGGGTGACCACGTCCATACGCACCTTCTCCCACTGCTTGGTGGTCAGGGTGGGAACCGCCTTTCCCGCCGTGTACAGGGTGTAGGGGAGGTCCAGGCGTTCGAAGGGGTCGGCCATCCCCCAGGCCAGGGGGGCGTGGGGCACCTCCTCCCCCGCCTCGCTGCGCACCGGCTGGAAGCGCACCTCGTAGCGGCGGGAGAGGTCCCGGTAATACCAGACCAGGGCCTGGGTCTCCGTGCCCGCGCCCAAACCTCCCACCAGCTCCTTGAAGTCCTGCATGCCCATCTCCAGGGCCAGGGAGCGGAAGGCCTCCTCCGGGGAGCGGGAGTGCAGGTCATCGATGCCGTGGTCCATGAGCCGGCTCTCGTCCATCTCCGCCGGGTCCTCGTAATACTTGTGCAGGTAACCCACCAGGAAGCGCACCTTCTGCTCCCACCCGGCGGCGGCGAAGGGACGGTCCAGCACCCGGGAGGCCAGCCTCCGGGCGTCCTCCCGCATCTCGCCGGGCACCCGCCCGATAAGGGCCTCGGGGGCCTCCCAGAGCTCCTCGAAACAGCACAGGAGGAACTTCCACATCTTGCTCTGCTTCCATCCCTTGGCGCGGTCCAAGGCCCGATAGAGGGAGATCATCTGCTCCCGCATCCCGTGGCGCGCCGCGTAGGTCACGTTGACCACATCGCAGAAGAGGCGCTGGATGGACATGGCCTCCTGGAAGGTGACCGGGCGCCCGCGGTCCTTGACCTCCTCCAGGGCCAGCTTGGCCGAGGCGGTGAGGCGCAGGGCAGTGCGCATGTCGAAGGGGGCCAGGGCGTAGTGCAGGAGCTGATAGACCAGAATCCCTTCCAGGTTCTGGATGCCAAGGTTTTCCAGGACCTGGGGGACGTTTATATAGATGCGGTTCTCCGAGGGCTCCCAGAACCCGTACTGGTCCTTGAGCTTGGCGGCGTGGGGATGGGAGGAAGGATTGAGGACGAATTCCGGGTCCATGATGCGCGGGTAGCCGCAGAAGGCCCGTGCCCTCTCCAGTACCTCCTCCAGCTCCACTCCCAGGATACGCACCTCAGAACCCTCCCGCCTCCGACCTCCGCAGCGGGGTTCTCAGTTCGGCGGGCCGTCGTTAACCGCCGCTCGTACGGTCCCATCGCCGTTCGCGGACATCATCTTCCATAATCTACCATATATTTTCTGACCCGGAACGTCTTTCCTCCCCTCCTCCCGGCGGGCGTTCACGGCCGCTGCCCCGTCGCCTGGCGCTCCAGCTCGCGGTACACCTGGCGGAGCATGGTGGCGATGGGATACTTGGCCGGTGAATCGTAATTCTTCAGGGACTGCAGGGCTTCCAGTACCAGCCTCGGATCCACCGCCTCCCCGCGAACAGCCTTCTCGTATAGGTCCAGGACCGCGTCCAGGGTCTTTATCATGCGGCGGCTCTTCAGGTAATGGTTGCGGGAAGTGGCGAAGAGGTCCTTGACCAGGGCGATGCGGTCGTTCATGAATTCGGGACGCTCCGCCCAGGCGCGGTCGGTGGGGATGAGCTTGAACCACAGCACGTAGGGGACCACCGCCTCGACATCCTCCAGCCCCGCCTTTTCCTTCCCCCGGAACCAGGCCAGGGCCTTGGTGTAACGTTCGATGGTCTTTCCGGCACGCACGCTGACCTCGTTCTCCGTTTTGTAACAGATGTTCTCCGTGTTGTGGTAATGGCAGCCCCCCAGGTGACCTCCTCCCGCCATGCCCCCGTCGTCCACCTGGGCACAGAGCACCGGGGGCTTGACGAACCAGGCAAAACCCTTGCTCTTGCGCTCGATGTCCGGGGAAGCCAAAGCGCAGCCGTTGAGCTCGGAGATGAAATTGTAGAGGATGTACAACGCCTCCGGATCAATCTCTACGGCGGCGATCTCCCGGCGGATGGCCTCGAAGTCCCGAGCGGTAAGCTCAACTCCGATCTCCCTCCGGAGCCTGGCCACCAGGGCCTCCTCGTCCCCGGTGAGCTTGCGGTCCTCCCCGCCCCCGGCCATCTCCAGGAAATAGGGATTGAGGGTGGGGGCGAAGACCCCCACGTCGATGCGGTCCAGGAAGGGCGGGGTAAGATCCGAAGAAGCCACGTCCCGGAAATTGGCGGTGAGGAAGGTGGCTCCCTCCGCGGCGTAAATTTTGGTGTCCCCGTAGACGGAGAAGCCGCGGTCCATCATCTCCAGGAGGTTGTTGGTGCGGCCCGGGGTGAGGCGGTTGACCTCGTCCACCATGCGGAAGGGGGAGAGCATGAACTTGCGAGGGATTATCTCCTCCTCGCCGTCGCGCATGAGCTTCCCCAGGTGGGGGCGGCCGATCATCTTCTCCTCGGTGAGCTCGTGATGCCCGTGGATGGTGGCCTCGTGGATGGCCTCCATGACCTTGAAGTCCCCGCTCCCGTCCCCGAAGGTCTCCCGGAGGAGGGTGCCGTGCACGAAGGCCCCCACGAACTCCGCCGAGGTGGTCTTCCCCGAACCCGGCGACCCGTAGAGAATCATGGTCCCGTTGCGCAGCACCGAGGTGAGCAGGGCGAAGAGGAGGGGGGAGTTGTAGCTCTCCTCGGCCAGGACGATGGACTCCGTCTCGTTGAGGTTGAGGGGTACCTCCTTCTTCTCGCGGAAGCGGATGTCGTGATTGAGGTTGATGTACAGCCCGCTGTCCTCGATGGCCTTGTAGATGGCCTGCAGTTTCTGATTGAGTCCGCTCATGCGCTTCCGTATCCTCCCTTCCCTTCTTCAACATGATTTTACCCCATCCCCGGAAAGGGAGGATAACATCGGTCAAGATCATGCCTGGTGGCCATGTGCCGCCTCCCTTTCCCCACCGGCCCCCGGTGTGGCGGGCCGCACGTGCCCGGCCGGGGAAATCGTAGTGGCCTCCTCCAGTCAAACCATCACCTTCCCGCAAGACTCGTCCATCGACGGATAGGAGGTGCCGACCAGGTTCTCCCCGGCCCCCAGAATCATCCATGAAAACTTCGCGCCATCAGGTAACCGCTTTCCGATGATCACCAGGCAATAAGAAGACATAAGAACTGAGGGTCAGCGCAAGATCATACCGCAGCGGCGGACTTGATGATGGAGACCTCTCTTATCCATTCATGAGAGGTAGAAAACTATTCATGAGAGGTAGAAAACCGATCCTCATCCGGAGCTCACCGTAAGACCGGCTTTGGCGCCTTAAGTTTCGACCAATACTTCCGTTATCGAAGCCGGAGGTCTTGGGGCCGAGAACCTACTTGTTCTTGCCTCGCTTAGAGCGCGAGCCGCCATTGCCGTGGCCGCCGGAATTCCCCCCGCCCCGTTCCCGGTCCACGAGGTCGCTATTCCCGGCTTCCTCTTCCGCTTCGACCTCGTCTTCCGCTTCCCCGCCGGATCGGGCGCCTTCAAGAACGGCGTAGAAATGCCTGTGTCCCTTGGTGCTGCGGATAAGGGCGTTCCCCACGCCTTCACGGGCCGAATCGGGCACCTTCTGGTAAACCCGCGCCAGGACGACGAGGTGCTTCGAGGTCACATAAAGGACGTGGGCGATTTGGAGTTCATCCCTGGTGAGGATCCCTTCCGACTCGGAAAGCGCCTTCAGGTCCTGCAGATACTGCTCCAATGCCTCGACGGCTTCTTCCGCCTTGCCCTGGCTCATGAGGGTCAAGAACTCCTCGAGTTCTTCGTGCAGCCGAGAAAAGGCTGCCTCTTCTCCTTCTTCCGCTACTTCGTCTCCCATCGCCGGCACGACTGGCAAGGCCAGCACGAGGAAGAAGGCGAGCGTCAGGGAGACGGGAAGCATCCATTTCACAAAGCGGCGCGCCATCTCCTGACCTCCTTCCCTTCAATAACCTTCATAATTTTTATCGATGAAAAGCAGGTCATCCTTTAACTTCACCCCGTATACAAACACTGCAAACCGGACGGGCCATCCTGCACGCGGAGGCGGTGGAAAAAAGGGTCAAATGGTAATATTGATTTGGATTAAGGGGGCGGCCCTCGAACGGGAGAGGAAATCGTGTTCCGTTCTGGCCATCACAGATCTCTTGTCGAGCGCATGGCCGCCAAGGGGTGGCGGGGCATTTGCCCCGCTGCTGAAGGAAGATCCAGATGACGGGCAATCAGCCGGATTGGAGCGGGGAGCGGGAAAGGAGGAAGGGCGAATGAGCCTGCTCAAGAGCGAGAAGGTGAAGAAGATCATCCTGTCCCTGGCCGCGATGCACACCGTCGAGGCCCCCATCGCCTACCTGGCCGCCTCGAAGCGTGGAAAGAACCCCAAGCTGTACGCCGCCCTGACAGCGGTCTTCGGGGTCTTCGTCCTGATTCCCCTCCTGCGTCAGCCCAAGGCGGAGAAGGCGGCTTCCGAATCCTGAGCGGGACCTGGGCCATTACACGTCACTCCGGATTGGGCAGGAGGGAATAGAAACAGACATCCGGGAGGCTTTCCCTCGCCCTCTTGGCAAGGAAGGTTTTTCCGCCTCACCAGGACTGCGCCAAACGTGTATCGCCGTTTTTTCGCTAACCTCCTTCACAAGGAAGGGCGGGGCCGCCCGTTTCCAGGCGGCGGAGTCGGGACCGGCACTGAAATGGAACGGTATGCCTTCCGTTGTTCGCCTTCGTGAGCAAAGGTTCTGTTCCAACCCCTTGTTCCATGTAGTGGAGTCGGGACTTTTTCAAGTGCGGATCGCCGATTTAATTCCTTTTCGGCCTTTCCGCGAGGCATTGCCGTTTCGAGTCTTTTTATAGCGGCGGAGTTATAATGAGTAATGAGGATTGAGCGGGCGAACGAAGTCGCGCCCATAATCTTGGGGAATGGCGATGATCGGCGATAAGAAATTACTGGAAAAATTTGAACGGGAATTCCTGAGAAACGACAGGCCGACCCTGGAGGAAAATTTTCGGCTCCTGGACGCCATGTGGGAAGAAGCGGTCTATTTCCGGGTCTTGCCACCCCCTGAACCCCTGCAGGGCATCGAGGTGGATCTGCGGATAGCGAAGATCGTCAACAGTGTTTAAGGAGCTCCTGGCCAGAACGGCGCGCCAACTCGACCGGCGTGACATCCCCTACATGGTCATCGGGGGACAGGCGGTCCTTCTCTACGGGGAGCCCAGGCTCACCCGGGACATCGACATCACCCTTGGCGTGGGCCCCGAAAAGGCGGCGGATATAGTAGGCCTGGCCGGCGAACTGGACCTGAGAATCTTGGTCGAGGATCCGCTGGAATTCGCGGGGAGCACTTTCGTGTTGCCCTGCCGGGAAGAAAAAACCGGGATCCGGTTGGATTTCATTTTTTCCCGATCATCATACGAGGAGCAGGCGCTTCGCAGAACCAATGTGGTTCGAATACAGGATGTTGAGGTGAAGTTCGCCTCCCTGGAGGACTTGATCATCCATAAGGTGATCGCCGGAAGGCCGCGCGACCTGGAGGACGTGAAGGTGGTGTTGGCCAGAAACCAGGAATTCGACCGGGATTACGTTCTTTCCTGGCTGCGCGAGTTCGACCGGGCTCTCCAAACCGACTTTACGGGTTCCTTCCTGGAGCTCCTGAGGAACCAGGACGCGTCATAGGCGCGATCATACCCTACACGTTTTCCCGGTCCCCACTTCCACCAGATATTCCGTAAGAAACTAAAGACGTTATGGAATACACCACTTTGCCCTTCCCCTGTATCCGCCACGTACAGTGGAAACGGGCTCTGGAAGGCCCTCCATCCCGCAGGTTCGAAACCATGCCGGTTCCCTAATCCGGGTGATCCCCCTTCCCGGCTTCTTCCTCCTCCCGTCCCTCCGTTCCGGATCCCTCCCACCCCTCCGCAGTGAAGTCCTCAAGGGCGCTCAGGAAGGCCCGGGCGCCTTCCGTTTCCTTGGGAGGGACCACCACGCGGGCCATCCCTATGGGACCGGCATAAAGCGGCGTGGGCAGGTCGGCCCACAACAGGGGGTGAAAGCCTTCCTCCTGGAGGAGGTTGACCACCAGCTCGGCCTCCGTCCTCTCCCCGGCGAAGACCACCTCCTCCCTCGGACGGCGCCGGAAAAGATCGAGAATCCCCAACCTCTCTTCCCCTCGAGTCAGCGCATCTCCATTTCCTAATCATAACTTACCTGGAGCTCCAGACTGCCCGTAAATCCGCACCACCTTTCCATAATCCTGCCCTGAACCCCCCGCCTCGCCTTCGGGGTAGAACCTGCCCTCGCACTTCAGCCGGGCCCTCGTTAACATCTCAACCAGGCATCGAGAATACATACAGGTCGCTGCCTGGAGACTTATCCTCTTAAACAGCCTCTTCTCCCGCACGGTAGGCTGGACAAATCCGCAGCCAGCATAAGAATTCGAAAAAAGGCGGCCTCGCGCCCCGGGCCATCTTCCCCTGTACGCAAGGGTTTCAACCCTACCGCCTGGACCCGTCAAACTCCTCCAGGCCCAAGGATGGGCCCTTCCTTTCCAGAAGCAATCTCAGCCCTGTCGGTGGGTCTCGATCATCTGCTTTATGGCGTCGCGGCTGCTCATGCGGGGCCCCAGGCCCAGGGCCTCCTTGGTCCATTCCCCGGATATGGTCCAACGGTAGCGTATGAAGTCCAGCATGCCGGAGGGGCCCTCGATGAGCGGGGCGTGCAATCTCCAGAGCAGTTCCACCAGGGGATAGGCCAAAAAGGCCGGTAGGGAGACGATGCGCTTCCCCGCCATCTCCGCCACCTCCTCCGGGCTCACCGTCCCCTCCCCGCAGGCGTGGAAGAATCCTTCCGCCTGAAGCTCCAGCACGCGCATGAAGACCTCGGCCACGTCGTCCTCGTGCACGAACTGCAGCTGTGGGCGGGCGTCGCCCACGGCGGGGAAGAAGGGGAGGCGGAGTATGAAGCGCGAGAGGTAGTTGTCCACATTGGGCCCCACCACGATGCACGGCCGCACGATGGCCTGCTTTATCTCCGGGTGATCGTCCTTGAAGAGCCGGCATATCATCTCCACCTCGTACTTGTCCGAGGCGTAGGTGTAATTGGGCATGCGGCGGGGATGGTCCTTCTCCGTGAGCCACTCCGGGTTGTCGGGGAAAGCCCCGAAGGCGGAGCTGGAGGAGGCTATGACCAAGTGCTTGGCGCCGCAGGCCGCCGTGGCGGCCAGGACGTTGCGGGTGCCGTTGACGTCGATGTCGTGCATCAGCCGGTCGTCGTGGAGCGGGTTGACGATGAAAGCCAGGTGCACCACCGTCTGCACCTCGTTGAGGACGAAGAGGTTGGTCAACCTCGGGTCGCGTATGTCCAGGCGGTGGAAGTCCATCTTGGCGGAATGGTAGCGCGGCGGGTTGAGGTCGATCCCCAGTACCTTCTCCACCTTATCGCTGCGGTCCATGAAGTTCAGCAACCTGGACCCGATGTAGCCGGAACAACCGGTGACGGCGACTACGGACATGATGCACCTCCCTGCTCTGCTCGGCGATACGCCGATTCCCGATAATCTGACCGACAAGCCACGCGGATGGAAAAGAATATACCACTTCACCGCCGCTCCACGCCAAGGACTCCCGCCCGGCGGCCGTGTCCTCGCGACGTTGACGCCCCGGAACCGGCCGTGATATATGTTAGTTAATATTCACTAACTTGAGTTTTTACGAGCCCGAAAGGCACGATCACGGGGATGAAGAGAACGAAAAGACCGGAGAGTGGGGAGCGGCGGAAGCATATCCTCGAGGCCGCCCTCTCCATCATGAAAGAGCGCGGCCTGGAGGGCACCACCACCCGCCGCATCGCCGAGCGGGTGGGGATAACTGAGCCCGCTCTGTACCGGCACTTCCGCTCCAAGAAGGAGATGATCCTGGAGGCCCTGGAGGAACTGAGCCGCCGCCCCCTGCAGGTGCTACTGGCCGTGGGAGGGGGGGAGGGGACGGTGCCGGAGCGCATCCTGCGCATGAGCGAGGCCTTCTACGGGTTCGTCATGGACAACCCGGAGGACGCCCTGCTGCTCTTCGAGGTCATGACCGCCGCCCGGGATCCGGACATCCGGGAGGCACTGGGGGAAAAGTTCCTGGACTACATCCTGGTCATCTCGGAGATGTTCGAGATGGGCAAACAGGAGGGATCGGTGCGGGAGGACCTGAATACCGTAGTGGCTGCCTGGCAGATCCTGGCACTTGCCGTAACCCTGGTACACGCCGCCATCATGGGCCTGGGAGACGTTTTGACCCGTGACAAGGCGTTGCTCGCAGTCAGGGAAATGTTGAAGAGTATCGTCGGCGACGCCGCCCCCCGCGGCAAGAACATGGTAGGCGAAAGGAGTGGTAGGAAATGAAGGCGTTGATTATGGGAGGAGGCATGTCCGGCCTAGCCACGGCCATCAACCTCCTGGACCTGGGCCTTGAAGTCGAGCTGGTGGAGGCGGACGAGATCTTCGGGGGGCGTGCCAGTTCCTGGAAGGACGAGGACGGGGACATGATCGACAACGCCCTCCACGTATTTTTCCCATATTATGCCAACTTGCTCAATTTCTTCCGCAAGATGGGCATCGAGAACAACATCATCTGGAAACAGACCGAGTTCTACTACATGCAGGAGGGAGGGAAGGAGGCGGTGCTACGCTTCGCCAACCTCCCGGCTCCCTTCCACGCCGCGGCGGCCTTCTACACCCTTCTCAAGTCCTACACCGGCGTCCCCAAGTGGAAGCTGCTCTTCACCGCCGCGGGCATGGGCGGGGCGGTGATGTACTCGGAGCGCAAGCTGGAGAAGCTGGATGAGATAACCTTCGGGCAGTGGGCCTACCGGCGCTCGCCGCGCGACGCCTTCCTGCCCATGGAGCCGGGCATCAACGGGCTGACCTTCACTCCATCCTGGATGGTCTCCGCCAAGGTGATGCTCAACTGGTTCCGCAAGGTGGCCGCCGACCCGGACAGCGCCCGGGTGGGCTTCGCCAACGGCGGTCTGGGAGACATCTGGGTGGACACCTGCCTGGACTACATCCACGGAAAGGGCGGCAGGACTGAGCTGCGCAAGGCGGTAACCTCCATCAACTTCGAGGGCAACCGGGTGCGCAGCGTGACCCTCAACGGGGAGGAGGAGCGCACCGCGGACCTCTACATCTCCTGCCTGCCCCCCTTCACCCTGCGGCAGGTGCTGCCCCGGGAGGCCTTCCGCTATCAGTACTTCCGGGACCTGTGGCACTTCCAGTACGCGCCCAGCCTCTCCTTGCAGGTATGGTTCGACCGCAAGCTCACCGACGTGGACGTGACCTTCTTCTCCAACAACTGCATCTTCAACACCTACGCCGACCTCTCCAACGTGCTGCCCCACATCTTCACCGAGGGGTCCATGTTCGAGATGGTTCTCTCCCCGGCGGACCACATCGAGGGTCTCCCGGACGAGGTCATCTTCGACATCGCCCTGGAGCAGATCCGCTCCCTCTTCCCCTCCGCCGGGGAAGCGGAGGTGCGCAAGTACAAGGTGGTCCGTGAGAGGCAGGGTGTGTACCGCCCGCTCCCGGGCATGGAGAAGCACCGACCCTACCAGCGCTCGCCCCTGGACAACCTCTACCTGGCCGGTGACTACACCCGCACCCACGTGTCCTCCGGGGGGATGGAGGCAGCCATCTGGACCGCCAACCACTGCGCGGAGCTCATCGCCCTGGACAAGCTGGGCAAGTCCCACACCCTGAACGTGGAGTGGAAGCCCAAGAAGGGCCTGGTGCCCCTCATCAAGCCGGCCACCCAGCTGGGAACCGTCCTGGGCAGCCTGGCCCTGGCCCGCCGCCTCCTAAAAGGGGTCAGGTCTTGAATTTTGATACCCCCAGGGGTATTTTTGGAGTGCTTTTTCAGGGCCAGGGATAGGGAAGAACGTTAAAGGCCTGCCCGTGCCCTTCGGTACGGTGCTCCGCCCGACGGAAACAACTGGGCGGTCTCGAAATCTCCTTTCGTGCAGCCCTCGGGCAGGCACCAGAAGTTGGCGGAATAGGTCACGCCAACCGAATCATGTCCCCAGGTGCGGATACCCCCGTACATGGCTCGCTCGCAGACCAGGTAGGGTCCGCTGTTGGACAAGACCACCGTGGAGACGTTGAAAGAGGTCACGTACTGGTCGACCAGGTAGGAACGCCGGGTATAAGGGGGAATGGTCATGGAGGGACCCGCCATCACCTGGCCGTCGGCCATGAAGTAGTGAAATCTGCATTCGGCTCCGGGACATCACATTTCCCGTAAGCATTATTACCCCAGGCCACGATGCTGCCATCGGACTTCAGGCCCAGGCTGTGGTCGAGGCCCGCGTCGATGGCCACGAAATCCTCGTTGGGATCGGGGACATCGCACTGCCCACTGGTGTTTAGCCCCCAGGTTCCCACGTGGCCGCTCTCTTTGGCGGCCAAAAGACCTGCATCGGCTTCGTAAGCGCCGTGGAAAAGTTGGAAGGTAAGTCGTCGCCGTGTATGGATACGGCGCCATATGCAGCTAGAGCGTACAACAGAACGGTTACCGCCAGCGCCACCAATGGTACGAGAAGGGCTTTCCTTGGTCCACGGGTGGAATATCCCTTACTTCCTCCGGATTTCGCCCTGGTGGAGCAGAAATCCGCGTCCCTTTCCCTCCTCGAGCCCATCTTTGCCCCCCTTCTGTCTCTTTTGCTTTCCCGATTTAGTCCTTCTTCCTTTGACCACCATCCGGGCAACCCATCCTATTGGAAATTCGTGACGGTCACCGGAGGTCCGGTAAGGGTTCTGGACCTGAAATCGGGCATAGAAGTTCGTCTTGCAAAAACAGAGAGGGGGGAGAATACAAAGTCCGTGCCGGTCTTCAGAGGCCCGGGAAAAGGTGCAGACCTGGAACCGGGCGTAAGGGGTCGTCTTGCGGGAACGCGCGGGGGGAAGAATATATAATCAATGCATAGGTTGTCCGGATGGAAAGGGTTTTTCCGCATGCCCGTGCTGTTCCGCGACCGGGAGGACGCCGGACGGAAGCTGGCGGAGTCCTATGGAGGCCCGGTGGAGGACCTGTTGGTCCTGGGTATCCCCCGCGGGGGAATCCCGGTGGGATACCACCTGGCCCGGGAACTGGGCGGGGACTTCGACGTGCTGGTGGCCCGCAAGCTTCCCATCCCCCACAACCCGGAGGCCGGCTTCGGCGCCGTGGCCCCCGACGGGTCCCTCTACCTGAATGAGGAGATGCTCCGGCACCTTCACCTGACCCAGGAACAGGTGCGAACCATCGCCTCCCGGGTGCTGGTGGAGGTTCGCCGCCGGCTGAAGGTATACCGCGGGGACCGTCCCTTCCCCGACCTGAAGGGCAAGAACGTGATCCTCACAGACGATGGGCTGGCCACTGGGTACACCATGATCGCCGCCGTGGAGATGGTGCGCAAGATGGAGCCCGCCTCGGTAAACGTGGCCGTGCCGGTGAGCCCGGAGAACACCGCCCGCCGCATCCGGCCTCTGGTCGACTACTTTCACTGCCTGCACGTCTCCGACCGCTATCCTTTCGCGGTGGCCGACTTCTACCTCGATTTCCACGACCTCACCGACGAAGAGGTCTTAAGATACCTTCAGGACCCGTATCCTCCCGGACAATCTTAGGGTTCAGCCCCTTTCCGTTTCCCGGGAAAGATCCGGGATCAGTCCCCTTCTCTTTCCGGCTCCTCTTGCGATGAGCGGCCTAGGCTTCCAGCCACGCCAGCAAGGAAAGCTCCCCGAGGCAATCTCCCTTCCTACAACCTACACAGGAGGCCGGAATTTGGTTCCAGCGAGCCCTCCCGTCATCGGTACCTTCTTAAAAAGAGGCTCCGAGGTGGCGAGCGAGACCATCAACCCCGGCCTTTTCCGAAATAAAACAGGCGAGCGAGACCGCTACCCGGCGGCCCCTCCAACCCATATACCCCCTGGGGTATCAAAATTCAAGACCTGACCCCCGTAAAAATATAGAAGGTTCCCAGGGCCTTGGCCGCCAGGCGTTCTCCTTCCCCGTCGCGGTTGAAGATCTCCGATTCCAGGACCGCCAGGCGCGCCCGCCTCTCGATGACCCTCGTCTCACACCACAGGACGCCCGCCCGGACCGCGCTGAAGTAGACGATCTTTATCTCCACCGTGGTGCAAAGTTCGCCCTCGTCCAGGAGGGAGTAGAGGGCCCCTCCCATGCCGGTGTCGGCCATGGTGTACAGCACCCCGCCATGCAGGACACCGTGGGGGTTCAGGAGTTCCTCTCTCACCCGGACCTCGCACCGGCTGCGGCCGTCACCGTAGCCGGTGAACGTCAACCCCACCAGGTCACCGAAGGGGTTGAACCCCCTGGATTGGTGGGGAAATTCCCTGGGCATCGGTTTTTTCCTCCATCCATGCCAAGCCCTCGATGGCAAAAAACTACGTTTTCCGAACCCGGAGCAGGCAATGCTTCCCCGGCACAACCAAGATCATTTTCCCATACCCGGCCGGCCATAGAAAGCCGGAGCGCTTCACGGGAAACAGGCACCGGCGTTTAAAACAACGAGGCACGGGTTAAACGGACAATTCACCCGCTTTCCTTTTGCGGAAATCCTTCAGATAACGGCGGCCCATAGGATCCCTGCCCACGAGCATGTCGGCGGCCAGGATGGCCTGGACCACTCCCTCCTCAAGGGGATTCACCAGCGCGGCCGTGAGTCCACGCGCTATGGCCATGGCCAGGAAGGCGGCGTTTATCACCCGGCGCTCCGGCATCCCGAAGCTGATGTTGGAGGCTCCCAGGATGGTGGCCACTCCCCACTCCCGGTTCGCCCTCTCAATGCAGGAAAGGGTAATCCCGGCCGCCTCCACCTCAGTGGCTATGGGTATGGTAAGGAAGTCGAGGAGAATCCTTCCGCGGTTTATGCCGTGCTTTTCCGCCTCGCCTATAATCAGCTCGCCGACTGCCATCCGCTCCTCGGCGGTGCGGGGAATGCCTCTCATATCCTTGGTGATGCCCACCAGGAAGGCCCCGCTCTCGGCCACCGCCGGAAGCAGTTCCTCCAACATCTCCCGGTCACCGGTAACCGAGTTCACCATTACGTCCTCTCCCGGAAGCACTGCCAAAGCCGCCTTGAGCGCCTCCACCTCCGAGGAATCCACGCACACCGGAAGTCCCGTTTCCTCGTACACCGTCCTGGCGGCCAGGGGGAGGATCCGCGATTGGTCCACACCGGGTACTCCCACGTTGACGTCGATGATGTCCGCTCCCGCCTCCGCTTGGGCCCTGGCGTCGGCGATCACCGTATCCAGCCTTCCCTCCCTCAGTTCCTCGGCCAGCTTTTTCCTTCCCGTGGGATTGATCCTCTCGCCGACGACCAGGGTCCATTTTCCGATCTCGATCAATTCCACCTCCGTACTCCAAGGGCCGGATGCACCGGCCGCGGAATCCGGCCCGGATTCACCTGACGCTCAACGTTCCCGGCCTCAACCGCCTCCTTAGCAGGCTATTCCCATGCTATTCCCACATAAGCGCGGGTGACAACAGAACCACAGAACACCGGGATAATATTACCAGCCGTTATGGGTCCCGTCGCCCACTTGATGAGGTCCTGTCATCCACAATATTCGACGGAGACCCGACTATATAAGTCTGGTTAAAATTTTAAATATAGCCTGCACCCGCCAGCACCGTGCAGCGCGTTTCCGGGGTCCCGGCGGGTTGCCTGCCTGCCGACGTCCGGCCGGATCGCCGGAGCAATGACGTTGAACCGCCCAGCTTAAGGCGAAGGGAATCTGCGTCAAAGCACTTAATGCCGATGATAAAACAGGGTTAGATAAGGATATGACCGGACGACGGCCGACCCGACTTCCGACAGCCGCCCTTATTTATTAGCAAACCGAGGGGTCTTTCTTTCCTGTCACCTATCTTCGCTCATTCCCGTAAGTCCTGCTTTATTCTTTCAAATTCCTCCCGGGTTATTTCCCCGGCCGCGTACCTGCGCTTAGCGATTTCCAGGGGAGTTTCCCCCTCCTTTCGCCCCTCCCCGGCGCCGTGAGATGAGAAGGCCCGCGCCAGGAAAAAGACGACCACGATGGCCACCAGGGCCCAGAAGACCATCATCAGGGTCATCCAGAACCAGCCGCCCTCTTCCCAGTGCATCATGTCCGCGATGAGGACCAAGCTCGACATGATGCTCACCTCCTTTCATGGATTTCCCCGTCTCCCAGTTCAGCGTATCACCGATCGTTTTGGTGACGCTGCTTACGTCTTCCGTCTTTTCGCGGATTCCCCCGCCACCCGGTTCCGTATATACCGTCTTCCACTCATTAAAGATATTCCAAGCCAAGATCGCCGCTTTTATTATTGCCCGGAAGTTGCGCGACAAAACCCGGGTAGCGCCGTCGGTCGGCGAAAACCGTGTTTCATCGCCGTGGAATTGGAAATAATTATAAATTGAAAATTGATGGGGCAAGCGGTTTTTCCGTGCCGACGAAGGCGAGGACGGTCGACGGCGGGAGCGCGGCGCCCGTCTTTCACTTTTTGGGCAAGGGAGGTAAGCATATGGGAAACAGCATGAATCATGGGGAACACGACCATGGGACCGGCAAGCCGAGCACGCCTGGACAAGAAAAGGAGATGCACGCGGCGCACCGTCATCCGGGTACGGCAGAAGAAAAGGGGGTGCACGCGGCGCACCGTCATGCCGCCGCCGGTCATGAGGGGCATGCAGGAAAGGCCCACGCCTCCCACGCTTCTCACCATGCCCACATGGTGGCCGACTTCCGTCGCCGTTTCTGGGTCTGCCTGGTGGTGACCGTCCCCGTCCTCCTCCTCTCTCCCATGATCCAGGATGTCCTCCATATATCCGAAGCCCTTGATTTTCCCGGGAAGTTGTACGTCCTCCTGGCTTTCTCCAGCTTTGTCTACTTCTACGGAGGATGGCCTTTCTTAAAGGGACTGAAGGAGGAGATCGCCAAGCGGGAGCCGGGGATGATGACCCTGGTCGCCCTGGCCATAACCGTAGCCTATTTATACAGTGCAACGGTGGTATTCGGCATCGAGGGCAAGTTGCTTTTTTGGGAGTTGGCCACCCTGATCGATATCATGCTCCTGGGACATTGGATCGAGATGCGCTCGGTAATGGGGGCTTCCCGGGCCCTGGAAAAACTGGTCGAGCTTCTGCCCAGCGAGGCTCACCTCCTCCGGCCCGACGGCGAGGTGGTGGAGGTTCCCTTGGAATCCCTCAAGCCCGGAGACCAGGTGTTGGTGAAACCCGGAGAGAAGATACCCGTGGATGGAAAGTTGGTCAAGGGGGAGACCAGCGTTGACCTCTCCATGCTCACCGGCGAATCCGTCCCCGTGCCCAAGTCTCCCGGCGACGAGCTTATCGGAGGGGCGGTCAACGGAGAAGGCGCGGTGGAGATGATCATCGAAAAGACCGGAGCGGACACCTATCTCTCCCAGGTCATCGAGTTGGTGCGCGAGGCACAGGAAAGCCGTTCCCGTACCCAGGATCTTGCCAATCGCGCCGCTTTCTGGCTGACCGTCATCGCCATTTCAGCGGGGCTGGCGACCCTGGCCGTGTGGCTCATCCTGGGCCACCCCTTTGAATTCGGCATAGAAAGAGCGGTCACGGTAATGGTTATCGCCTGCCCCCACGCCCTCGGTTTGGCCGTCCCGCTGGTGGTCGCGGTCTCCACTTCCCTTTCCGCCAGTAACGGGCTGCTTATCCGCGATCGCTCCGCTTTCGAAAGGGCGCGGTTGCTGGAGGCGGTGGTCTTCGACAAGACGGGCACCTTGACGGAGGGGCACTTCGGAGTGACGGACGTGGTAGCCCTGGACGGAGAAGCAGGCGAGGAGGAGGTGCTGGCCCTTGCCGCGGCGGTGGAATCCCAGTCCGAACATCCCATCGCCCGCGGAATCGTCGAGGCAGCGCGGAGCCGGGGCCTGCGCATCGAACAACCGGAAAGCTTCAAGGCCATGCCGGGGAAGGGAGCCCGGGCCGTCGTGGGGGGCAAGGAGATCATGGTGGTAAGCCCGGGATACTTGCGGGAAATGAATATTCGCCTGGACCGGGAGGAGATAAGGGAGCTGGCCGGCCAGGGAAAAACGGTGATCTACGTGCTTTCCGGCGACCAGCCCATAGGCGCCGTTGCTCTAGCCGATCTCATCAGGAAGGAATCCAGGGAAGCGATCAAGCAGCTCAAGAACCTGGGCCTGCAATGCATGATGCTCACCGGAGACAACCGGCAGGTAGCCCGATGGGTGGCGGAAGAACTCGCCTTGGACGATTATTTCGCCGAGGTCCTTCCCCATGAAAAATCCCAAAAAATAAGGGAGACCAAGGAAAGAGGGTTGGTAACGGCCATGGTGGGGGACGGAGTCAACGATGCCCCGGCCCTGGTCGAAGCGGACGTGGGAATAGCAATCGGGGCGGGCACCGATGTGGCGGTGGAGTCGGCGGATATCATCCTGGTGCGCAACGATCCCCGCGACGTAGCGGCGATTCTCGGGCTCTCCCGGGTCACCTATCGCAAGATGAAACAAAACCTCGCCTGGGCGACGGGATACAACGCCTTCGCCATACCGGCCGCCGCCGGAGTCTTCTATCCCCTGGGCATTCTGCTCAGCCCGGCCATAGGTGCCGTACTTATGTCCCTGAGTACCGTCATCGTGGCCGTCAACGCCCGGCTGTTATCGCTTCCCTCCGAACAGTAAATCACAGCATGCAGCGCAGAATGCGGGGCATCATGTAGGGCATGACGCGGTCCATCACCCTGGGGAGGACGGCTGGCATGAGCTCCCGCATGGAATCGCTCATGGTGGGCATCCTCTTTTCCATCAGGGGCATCATGCGGGGAAGCATCCAGGGCATCATCACCGGGAGCACGCGGGGCATGAGCAGGGGCATGACCCGGTCGGTGACGGCGAACACGGCCTTCTTGAGAGGGGCGGGGCTTCTCTTCCTCAGGCGCATGACCCTTCCCAGGACGGGGGACAAGGAATCGATGAATTCCCACACCAAATCGGCCATCCCCTGGGGGGTCATCAGCTGGATCATGGTGTCGAAAACCGCCCAGGCGTCCTGGACCTGCGGGTCGGGGTCCTCCAGTTTCTCCCCCAGGGCCTCGGCCACCACCGCCGCGAAATCGAGGATCCTCAGGCCGTTCCCCTCCGCGGCGTTCCATACCCGCAGCTGGAACTCGCAGCAGGGGCAGGTGGTGACCACGGCCTGGGCGCCGGTGGCCCGCGCCTCGGCCAGCCTCCGGGAGGCTATGCGCCCGGAGGTGGGACGGGTCTCCCCGATGAGGGTGAGCACGCTTCCGCAGCACAGGCCCTCGTCGCGGTTGTGCTCCATCTCCACCAGCTCCAGTCCGGGAATGACCTGGAGAACCTGCCGCGGCTCCTCGTAGATGCCGCCGTGGCGGCCGATGTGGCAGGGATCGTGCCAGGTGACCTTCATGTTCACCGGGTGTTCGAACTTCAACTTTCCTTCTTTTACCAGCTCGGCAGCCAGCTGGGAGATGTGCTTCACCTCCACGTCCCAATCCAGGCCCAGC
Organism: Actinomycetota bacterium; assembly: GCA_030019255.1. NCBI lineage: Bacteria > Bacillati > Actinomycetota > Actinomycetota bacterium. The sequence goes on along the minus strand of JASEFK010000005.1, from coordinate 59,752 downwards.
CTCTCCGCCCATTCCCGGTAATGGTGGGCCAGGGTCACCCAGCAACCCGGGCAGGAGGCATAAAGGGTCTTCACGCCGCGCTCCTTCAGGGTACGGATGTTGCGGCGCAGGGCCTTCTCGAAGACGTCCCATTTCCCACTCATGAGGAAGGGCACCCCGCAGCAGGTCTCCTCGTTCCCCAGGTAGACGAAATCCACGCCTCCTTCCTTGAGGATGCGCACCGCCCCACGGGCGATGTCCTGTTCCACGTAGGAGGCGGTGCAGCCCGCCCAGTACCCGATGGGGCCGTTTTCCAACGGCTTGATGTCCTCCGGGAGCCAGGCGGAGCGGTCGGCGGCGAACCCGGCCCAGATGTTGTTCTCCAGGTCGTAAGAAGCGCCCATCATCTCGAAGGGCGGGAAGGTGTGGAACTTCCCCCGGGCGATGAGCTCACCGCGCATCTCCTCCCAGATGGATTCGATGGGCAGGTCGGTCTGGCAGGCGAGGTCACATTTCTTACAGGTGGTGCAGAGGAGGAAGGTGTTGGACATCTTCTCCGTGAAAGGTATCTCCCCCCGCGCGTAGCCCCGCAGGAACTGCATCTTTCCCCGCGGGGAGGCGCTTTCCCAGCCCCTCCCGGCGAATAGGGTGCACCCCTCCTTGCAGTAGCCGCACTGGGCGCAGGTGAAGGCGGCTTCCTCCACCCTTTCCGGGAGCCTGCGGCGCATCACCCGCACCCCCGGGACCAGGCGTCCCAGGGGAACGGCCAGGGGCAGGGAGAGGCTCCCCACCTTCATCATGAGGCGCAGGGCCTTGAGGCGTGGATCATCGGCGCAGGAATCCAGTATCTTCCCCGGGTTGAGCAAGCAATCGGGATCCGTCTCCCGCTTGGCGTTTACCATTAATTTCCTCTTATACCTTCCCAGCCTCCTTTCCGCCCGGTCGAGGAAGTAGAGCCCCACCCCGTAGGGGGCCCCGCCGAGCCTCTCCGCCAAGCGGAGGAACTCCAGGGAGGCGGCGAAGCGGACGGTGAAATCGGAGGCCCGCGAGTCGCAGGGAATGAAACCCAGGCATACCGAGGTTCCCCTGCCACCCACCACCACTTCCAGGGCCAGCTCCGGCAGGCGGCGCGCGGTCTCCGCCAGGAGCTCGCCCACCTTGATGGTGGGCACCTCAGCCTCCGCCGGTACCACAGAGGGACCCGCTTTCTTGATGCGCAGGGGGTAGAGCCTCTCCTTCCACTCGCGCTCCGCCCCTTCTTCCCCGAGGGTCTCTCCGCCGTGGGAGGAGGCGAGCCGGGAGAGCTCATTTCCCGCCCGCGCTCCGTCCTCGCCCTCCACCACCACCAGGACTAGGTAGCATCCCTCGGGAAGGTAAGTCCGGTCGGCGGTGCGGTTCTTGAGCGCAGCCAGCGCCGGGGTGATCACCTGCAGGTGGAAGATCCTCCGCCTACCACCTTCCTGCGTCTTCCTCCCGCTCCCGCCTGTAACGGATTCTCCCGGTCCCGGAGGATAGGTCGCGACGAGGGCATCGATGAAGTCCTGCGCCGCGCGGGGGTCGGGAAAGGAAAGCAGGAAGGGCCGCTCCGGCACGGCGGGGCGTACGGCCAGCTCCACCTCGGTAATAAATCCCAGGATACCCTCTGAACCGACGTAAAGGTCCAGATCCTCCCCTTCCAGGCTCAGCTTTCCCCGCGGCCCGAGCACCTCGAGCCCCAGGAGGACGTCCCGGATTCCCCCGTAGCCATAGGCACCTATACCCGAACCCCCTTCGGCCACCCAGCCGCCCACGGTGGAGGAAGGGGCGCTGGAGGGATAAGCGCGCAGGGCCAGGCCCCGCGAGCGCAGCTCCTTTTCCAGGTTCCACCAGATCACGCCCGGTTCCACCCTCACCCGCGCCCCCGCCTCGTCCACCTCCAGAACCCGGTTCAGCCTGGTGAGGTCCACCACTATTCCTCCACGCACGGGCACGGCGCCGCCGTACCCGCTGGTGGCCGCGGCCCGCGGGGTGAGGGGTATTCGGTGGCGGGACGAGAAATTCAGGAGCCAGGCCAGCTCCTCCACCTCCTGGACCTGCACGACCGCCTGGGCCAGGCCTCCGACGACCCGGCCCACCAGGGGAGGGAACTCCCCCATATCCCTGGAATAAACGTACCTCTCCACGGCATCGAAGCTGACGCGCTCCCCGAAGCGCCCCTCGAGCTCGGAGAGCAGGGAGGGCGCCAGGTCCTTCCGGCGGGTGACCTTCATCATCCACCTCCATGCCTCTCTCGGATCAGGAACAGGAGACAGGAGCATAATATACCCCCTTGGGTATCCGTGACCTAATCCAGATCATCCCCCTCACCCCGGGCGAACCCCGACAGTCGATGAGCGGCCACGGATGTTGCTCGGCCCTCGTTCGGGGATTGACGTCTTTCGGATCACGAAATCGGCCATGAAGCGCAAGGTACCGATTAAACGTTTTCCTGCACCGGTGAGTGGAGGTTCACGGGAAGAGCACAGGTGTAACCCGGATGCGGAAAAGGCCTACGATCCCGGGCGCCGTACGGCTCCAAAGTACCCGAACCGCAGGCGGCGCACGACCACGAATGACAATGATTTGGTATTTCTTACCACAACCCGCAGCGGGCTTCAACGCTCCAACTCCCCCGTTGCGAGGACCCCTGGAAGGAAAACGCATCTTTGACGTGCGTTCAACCGGTAGGAGGATGAGCGGCATGGAGATAAGTGTCTTCGGAAATTCCCTCGGGCGTGAGGATCCCCGAAAAAGGTCCGCATGCCTGAAGGTCTTCCCTTAGGCGTGGATTTTCGGGGCGTTGCGGTTGGTTTTCTAAAACTTGGCCCCCTCCGGGCAGAGAGGATCCGACTTCAGCTCAAACCTGGTCCCCCGTCCGCGCCAATCAGTCCATGGAGGAGGTGAAACGGAGGAAGGTCTCCACGGCTTCTCCCACCGCCTTCTCGAACTCGTCCTCCGAGTGGACGCGCAGGCACTCCTTCATGCGATGGGTGATGATTTGCGCTCCCACCCGCTCCATCGCGGAGCGGACCGCCGCCACCTGATTGAGGACCTCGCGGCAGTCCTTACCTTCCTCCACCATGCGGATGATGCCGCGCACCTGCCCTTCGATGCGGCGAAGACGGCGCAGTACCGCCTTTCTGGGATCTTCATCCGCGGGCATTGACCCTCCTCGCCTCGGACGGAACATGAATATTATATAACGGTTTCAAGGGGATTGCACACCGTCCTTTTCCGGATAGAGTATTGAGTTGGAGCCATAACTTCTTTTTCCCACCAGTTTTTGCTCGTTTCGCCAGGATAACAGGGTGATCTTTTAATCTTTTCCAACCCTGAAAGTGCATGCCGTAAAGTTACAGCATCGTGTCGCTCCCGCGTCCTGGCGAAAAATCGAGCTCACCGAACTGAAAGGCGACCGAACATTTTCGCATTTCCCCCGCGATGCCGTTTATCCCGGTCGGAGATGGGGAACAACCGAGTTGGGGGAGGCGCCGAGCACCCGGTAGTTGGATCCACCGCCCGGGCGCGAATGGCTGTAGGCGCGGGTAGGTTGGGAACATGCAGGGACGTCGGCGGCAGGGGGAGAAATTATCCCTGGGAACGGAAAAGATCCTCTCTGCCCGGCGCGGGACAGGGGCGGACGTACCGAAAGGGGGAGGTGAAGGATGGAGAAGCAGGTGGGAAGGGTGACCCATTACTTCGGCAAGGTGGGCGTGGCGGCCATCGAGCTCGAGGACGAGCTCAAGGTCGGGGATACCATACACGTGAAGGGGCACACCTCCGACTGGACGCAGAAGGTGGAGTCCATGCAGATCGAACACCGCCAGGTCCAGCAGGCGGGCCCCGGCGACGTCGTCGGGGTCAAGGTCATCGAGCACGCCCGCGAACACGACGTGGTCTACAAGGTCATCGAGGAGTAGTGCCCTTCCGGGCCGTTTCCCGAGCCGGTCATGGTTTATAATCGCTCACGAGGGCATGCTGGCGCGAAAGGAGAGGAAGATGGCGGCCGGCCCGGGCAGTGAGGAAAAGGGCCTGGAATTCGAGATCCGGGGAGGGCCCTGGGAGGTCTTCCATGTCCTGGTCTTCTATGTCGCGGTGATCTGCGCCGTCCTGGCCACGGCGGGTGTCGCCCGCATGGCCACGGGGATATGCGCCGTGACCCTGCTCTTCTACAGCATCCTGGCCGTCTTCTCCTCACCCACCTACTTGGTCATCCTCCCGGGAGAGAAAGCCGTGGTATGGGAACGGTATCGCTTCTTCCTCCCCTTCCGCCGCAAGCACCCCCGGGAGGACCTAGAGGAGATCGTGGTCGTGGAATCGGGCGGAGAACGCCCGGAGGAGGATGAAAATCCTTCCGGAAGGAGCCTCTCCTACTCCGCCCGCGTCTATCTCCGCTGGCGGGGAGGAAAGAAGCGCAGGGTCTTCCGCTCCGAGACGTCCGCTTCCCCGGCGGAGAACCGGGCCCGGGCCTTCGCGGTGGTGGAAACCCTGGCCGCGTACCTGGGCCTCCCGGTTTCCTATTCCCGGAGAGGCGTGGGGGGAAGGGGGAGGAATAGGCAGTCATGACCATGGAAATAAATGGGAACCACAAGCCCGGCTTCCGGAAACTCACGGCGGCGGCCATCCTGGCGTTATCCCTGGCGCTCGCCCCCTCCGGCTGCGGGAAGGGCGGTAAAGACCTCCCCACCTGGGAAAGGGACCCCATCGTGCCCGGCTACTCGGCGGCGGACATCGAGATCGGGAGCACCTTCTCCGCCGTCCGCGAGGTACACGGGGACCCAGAGGACCACCGCCGGGACGGCGGTTATCTTTACGCCTATTACGGCCGTACGCGCGAGGGGGGAAGGTTAGACGACCCCGCTTCCTGGCTCCTGGTGGTAACCCTCTACGACCAGGGCAACGGGTACCTGGACCCGGAGGACGAGGTGGGGGCGGTGGAGGTCTCCTCGCCCTACGCCGGAAGGACCTCGGGCGGCGTGGGCATAGGGAGCACAGCCGAGGAGGTGGAGGTAGAATTCGGTCCCTGCCCCAGCATTTCCGCCTCCTCCACCGAACACGGAGAGCTACTCCTCTACTCCTACGCGGACCGGGGCGTGGAATTCCTCATCAGCCCGCGGGAAGGCGTGATCACGGTGGTGGTGACCGCCTACGGAGGCCTGCGCCCGGTGGAGAAGGCGGCAGAGGTCGGCCCGGGCGAGGAGGGTCTCTTCGGATCCCACAAGGCGGATCCCATCCTTCCCGGGCAGTCCGCCGCAGGCATCGGCATCGGGAGCGACTTCCGCTCCGTGAGGGAGTTGTACGGGACACCAGACTCCAGCGGACACACCACGGAGGGCCTGGTCTACGCCACCTACACCTGGGGATACGGCACCTGGAAGCTCACCGTTTACCTGGAGGACCGGGATAAGGGCAAGGGCCTGGACGATTTCGACACCGTGGTCTCCATCTGCCTGCGCCATCCCTATGCCGGCAGGACCCCCAAGGGGGTGGGCATAGGTTCCGCCCAGGTGGAGGTGATCAAGGAATTCGGGGCGCCGGAAAGGCAGACCACTGGGCTTCACCAGGGGGAGCAACTGACCATTCTGGAATATAATACCAAGGGCATCGTCTTCGCCTTGCGGGCCACCACCGGGGAGGTGCTGGAGATAGACGTCAACCGGCCCCTCGCCCCCTGAGCGGTTATCTTCCGCGGCCGGCTCTCAGGAGTTGAGGCGCCGCCGGAGGGAACGGAAATCCCTTCGCGCCGCGCGCCCCTGGTCACCGGCCCACCCGCTCACGTTCAGCTCCCCCACCCTTCCAAAGGGCTTCCTCTTCCGCGCCGCGATTCCCTCCAGCAGGGGCTGTGCGCGGCGGAGGTAGTGGAGGTGGGGGTTGACGTTCTCTCCCGCGCTCTCGGCGATGCACTCCGCGGCCAGCCTGCCGCTCTCCAGGGCCAGGCGGATTCCGAAACCCCAGGGATCCAGAAACCCGGCCGCCTCTCCCGCCAGGAGGGCGCTGCCCGCCCCCAGGTTATACCTTCCACCCGTTCCCATGCGGTTGGAAGCGGAGGCCAAGCGCACGGGTTCCCCCCTCAATTCCATGCCGATGCGGCGGGAGAGGAACTCCCGCATCCACTCCAGCTCCTCGCGCCAGTCCCCGCCCTCTCCGTAACTCACCGCCATCCCCACCGTCCCGCCCCGCACGAAGAAGCGCAGAAGGCCTGACCCCCGCCTCCGGAGGACCATCCCCAGCCGGCGGGGATCCCAGTCCGCCTCCCCCTCCGAGAGCACCAGCATGGTGTGCCTCAGAAAGGGACGCGCGTAAAGGCGGTAGAACTCGGGACGGACATACCTGGACACCATGCTCTCCGCTCCGTCCGCCCCCACCAGGTAGGTGGCCTCCACTTCCCCTTCCTCGCTCCCCCGCCGGAACCGTAGCCGGACGTGGAAACGGCCCGGGGTTATGTCCACCACCTCGCAGCCGTCCCGGACCTCCGCGCCGCTGGAGCGGGCCAGGAAAGCGTCCAGCGAGGCGCGCCTCACCCAGGCACCCGCGCCGTGGAAGGGAAGATGGTATTCACCCCCACCCTCGCTCAGAACCGCCACTCCCAGTGCCTCGCCCGGCTCCTCCAGGCATTCCGGGGGTAGAGGACCGAAATTCTCCTCCAATATCCGCCTGCCTTCCGGGGACAGCAACCCCATGCAGGCCTTCTCCCGGGGAAGCCTGCCCTTCTCCAGGAGGAGCACCTTGAAACCCCTCCCGGCGAGCTCCCTGGTGGCCATGCATCCGGCGGGGCCCGCCCCCACCACCACCGCGTCGTAATGCATCTTCTGCGCCTCTTTCCTTCCGGGGGAAAAGAGACCGTTACTCCGGGATCCCCTCCCGGGCGTAAATGTATAACCGCGGGGCCTTGCGGGCAAGGAGGCCGGTCAGGGTGGGTGGCCGGATTCCTCAGGCGGGCCGTGCATGCACTGGGCGCAGGCGCTTGAGGTGCAGGTCCATCGCCTTGGAATATATTTCCATATAGGCCTCGGCCATGGCGCGTGGGCTGAACCTCTCCTCGGCCACTCTGCGGCAGGTCAGGGGGTCGATCTCGTCGATGCGGTCCAGGAAAGGCAGGAGTCCGTCCGGCGTATCGGCCAGGAAACCGGTGACCCCGTGTTCCACGACCTCCGGCGCCGCCCCCCAACGCGTGGCCAGCACCGGCGTCCCGCAGGCCAGGGACTCGGCCATCACCAGGCCGAAGGGTTCCTCCCACTGGATGGGGAAGATGAAGGCGGCGGCCCGCGAGATCAGCCGCACCTTCTCCTCCTGGGAGACCTCGCCCAGGTAGACGGCATTCTCGCCGTCCAGCAGGGGACGCACCCGTCGCTCGAAATATTCGCGGTCCCGGCCTGGGTCTATCTTACCCGCCAGAAGGATGCGCCTCCCCGCCTCCCGGGCCAGGCGCACGGCGTGCTCCGTCCCCTTGGCCTCGCAGATGCGGCTCACACACACCAGGTAATCCTCCTTTTCCGTGGAGACGTGGTGTTCCTCCACGTCCACGGCGTTGGGGACCACCCCCAGGTAGTTCAGATCCGGGCAGCACTCCTGTTGTCTCCTGCTTATGGCCACGTAGTAGCAGTCGTCCTTGAAGGCCCGGTAGAACAGTCGCGTATCGGCGATAAAGGGGCCGTGTAGAGTGTGCACCACAGGCTGGGGGATGAGCCCCGCGAAGGCCGGGCCTAGGAACCCGGAGTGATCGTGCACCAGGTCATAGGGTCCGGAGGCGATGACCCTATAGGCCTGCCCCACGTGGTAAGCGTCGAAAAGGGTCTCCCCCATGTGGGAGGTGGGAGCCTCTTCCAGGCTGATCACCTGGCGGGCCAGGGTGTGGCAGGGACCGGCAGCGAAGAGGGTCACCTCCTCGCCACGTTTTACCAACTCGTCCACCAGGAGTTTCAACACCCTCTCGATCCCCCCGTAGCCCACGGGCGGGACCGGTATCCACACCGGAGCGATGACCGCGATACGCATGTGATCCAACCTCCTCCACCGCGCCTATAGGATAAACCCCCTCAAGGGGGTTATGGTTTCAGGGTTTTAAGCCCTTCGCGATGCCTAACATAATATTTTTTCCCTTAAGGCGCCACCATAAACCAAGACGCGAAACGACCCGGGCTGGTTCCCGCTTCCCGTCGCTCAAGCAAAGCAGAAGCGGGGTGAGTTTGAAATCGCCCCCTCATGCCTCAACCGAAGCGGAAGCCATGGTGAGCTTAAAATACTGGTTACGCGCCGGGATTCCGGGTATATGCTTGAGATCGCCACCGTGGTCTATATCGCAACGGGGGCGCCGGGGTAAACCCTGGTTACGCGCCGGAATTCCGGGTATATAAATATATATTCCGCTTCCTTCGATGCGGGCCAGTACGGAGTGGGAGCGGACGCAATTCATCGACAAGGGTGGAAGGGACGCCATGGAAGAGACCAAGGCGAAGCCCAAGCTGAGAAGCGAAGCACTGTGCCTGGAGGGCGGCGGGGGCCTGCCCTTCATCGTGAGCGAGGTGCCCCGCCAGTCCCTGATCATCAAGGAGGGTGAATACTTCCTCTACACCTACGAGAACGGGGACATGACCCACGGCAACCGGGCCGGCCTGGGACTCTACTACCGCGACACCCGCTTCCTTTCCACCCTGGAGACCCGCCTGGAAGGCGTCCAACCCCTCTTCCTCTCCTCCTCCCTGGAGAGGGGCTACATGGCCAATATCCACCTCTCCAACCCGGACATCCTGGAGGAGGGCCGGACCGTCATCCCCCAGGACGTCATCAGCATAAGGCGCAGCCGCCTTATAAAAGACGGTCTTGTGGAAAGGATATACATCCGCAACTATCATTCCGCGCCCGTACACGTGCGGCTGAGCATCAGCCTGGCCTCGGACTTCGCGGACATCTTCGAGGTGCGCGGCATGCGCCGCCCCAGGCGCGGGAGGGTGCACCGGCCGGGGGTCAAGGAGAGCGAGGTCCTCCTTTCCTACACTGGCACCGACGGACTGCGGCGCTATACCCGCATCATCTTCTCCCGTCCGCCGGAGGAGATACGGGGGGGCAGGGCGGGCGTGGAGGCCGTCTTTCCCTTCCTCCTCACCACCGACGAGGTGGACTACATCGACCTGCACGTCATCCCCCTCGAGGGAGACGAGGAAAAGAGGCCCGCCAGGTACCTGGAGGCCCGCCGCGAGCTGCGCCGCTCCTACGAGGAGTGGATGGAACCCACCACGCGCATCCACACCGACAACAACGTCTTCAACCTGGTCATCCAGCGCAGCCTGCGCGACCTCAGGGCCCTGCACACCCGTACTCCCTACGGGGAGATACTGGTGGGCGGGGTGCCGTGGTACTCCACACCCTTCGGAAGGGACGCCCTCATCGCCTGCTACATGACCCTCATGCTCAAGCCGGAGCTGGCCCGGGAAAGCCTAGCCTTCCTGGCCTCCTTCCAGGGCAGCAAGGTGGACGACTGGAGGGACGAGGAACCGGGAAAGATACTCCACGAGATCCGCCGGGGCGAGATGGCGCGCATGAACGAAATCCCCCACACCCCTTATTACGGAACCGTGGACGCCACGCCTCTCTTCCTCATCCTCATGAGCGAGTACCTCAAGTGGACGGCGGACCTGGATACCTTCCGCAGCCTGGAGGAGAACGTGAACCAGGCCCTGCGCTGGATAGACGAGTACGGGGACCAGGACGGCGACGGCCTGGTGGAATACAGCCGGCGCAGCCCCCTGGGGCTGGCCAACCAGTACTGGAAGGATTCGGGAGACTCCATCCTCCTGCCGGGCGGCCGCCTGCCCTGCATGCCCGTGGCCACCGTGGAGACCCAGGGCTACGTGTACTACGCCAAGCGCCGCCTGGGGGAGCTTTACCGGGACCTGGGGGACAAGGAACGCGGCGAACGCCTGCTGGCCGAGGCGGAGGACGTCCGGCGCAAGGTGGAAGAGCTTTTCTGGGACGAGGATCTGGGTTTCTACGTCCTGGCCCTGGACGGGGAGAAGAACCCGGTGCGGGTGGTCTCCTCCAACGGAGGTCAGCTACTCTTTACCGGATTACCCTCTCCGGAGCGCGCCCGCCGGGTCATCCGGCGACTCATGGAGAGCGACATGTTCTCCGGCTGGGGCATCCGCACCCTGAGCGAGAAAGCCCATTATTACAACCCCATGAGCTACCACAACGGGAGCATCTGGCCCCATGACAACGCCCTCATCCTGCGGGGCATGAAACGCTACGGCGCCGACGAGGCCTGCCTGAGGCTGGTGGAGGGCCTTTCGACGGCCTGCCTGCGCATGGAAAACCTGCGCCTCCCCGAGCTGTTCTGCGGCTTCCGGCGCACCCTTTACGACGAGCCGGTACCCTATCCCGTGGCCTGCAGCCCCCAGGCCTGGTCCTCGGGCAGCGTCTTCCTCATCCTCCAATCCCTCCTGGGCATCACCCCGGACGCCCCCCGCGGGGTCCTGTACATCAACAAGCCCTGCCTCCCCCCCTGGCTGGAATCGGTGAGGATAAGCGGCATGAGGGTCGGCGACTCCCGCCTCGGACTGCTCTTCAGACACGAGGAGGGAACCACCGTCTTCAGCGTCACGGAAAAGGAAGGGGACATACGGGTGGTCATCGAGGAATGACCGTATCCCCGAATCTCCTTAACCCTGGTTCACCTTTCCCGCACGCCTCCTTGCCAGGAAATACCAGGAACCAAAGGCGCCGCCGAGGACGAGAACAGCCAGGGGAACCGCCCAGGCCGCCGAGTGTACCCCGCCGCTCTTCTTCTCTCCCTCCACGCGGAATTCCGCCGCCTCCGACTCGGGCGCCGCGGTGTCCTCTCCCGGGGCCTCCTCCAGCGCGGCCTCACCCTCTTTCTCGCCGGCCGCGGCTTCCTCTTCGCCAGGTGCGGCCGTGGATTCCACGCCGGCAGGCTCTCCTCCCGCCGCCTGCGAGGGCGCCGTCACCCCTCCCACGGAAGAACTCCCTTCCACCCGGAATACGGCCACCGGGTAGGGTTTCCGGGCTAAGGCGCACACCGCATAGGCGGTGGTCCAGAGGGGGTTGACGTCCCGCCCCCGCATCCATATGAAATGCCCGTCAGGAGCCTGCATGGAAAGGAGGAAGCTCCAGGGGGTGTTCCCGTCCTTCGACCACGCCGGGCCCGCCGGATCCTGTCCCGCTGCCACCAGAGCCTGCACACACCAGGCGGTGGCCGCCGCGTCGGAGGAAGAGGACTGGAAAGCGAATCCCCCGTCCGAGTTCTGTATGGACCTGAGGTAGGAGAGGGCGGAGACGATGGAGGGGTCACCCGGGTCCACGCCCGCGGTGCGCAAGGCCATGATGGAGGCGGCGGTCATGTCCGGGTTGCTGGCCGCCCCCGGGCTGTTTCCCCATCCCCCGTCACGGTTCTGCACCGCCTTGTGCCACTGCACTGCCCCGGGAGGGATCTCGATCCCCGCCGCCCGGTAGGCCAGGATACCGAAGGCGTTGGAGTTGACCGCGTCGCCGATGTTCCCTCCCGACCTCTGGAAGGATCTCACCCTGGCTACCAGGTCCACTCCCCCGAAGTCGTAAGGGTTCCCTCCTCCCGCCACCACGGCGAGCAAGGTCCTCTCGTAGTCGGTCACGCTCCTCCAGTTGGCGGACTGGGTAGCCAGGAAATCCAGGGGGGAGCGCCCTTGCGACCTGACCGAGGAAGGATCAACGCCCGCAGCAGAGAGGGCCATAATGCACCAGGCGGTGGTCACGTCCTGCCCCATCGCCCCTCGGCCCGGCTCGCAGAAACCCCCATCCGGGGTCTGCCGGGCCCGGATGTAGGCCAAGGCCTCGCCAATCCCTGCTCTCGCGGGGCTCACGGCCGCCAGCGCAGACAGAAGCAAGGCTCCCACGAAAGCCAGGGCCAGCACCTTATGCCTCAAGAGAACCACCTCCGCATAACCGCCATTGTACCCGGCGATCCTTCACCTTCTCCACCTGCAGTCGCTTTTCACGGGGATAGATCCGGCAAACGGTCGACTTCGGCAACCTGCCCGCCTCCCGTTTATCGGGCCATCTTCCCCCGCCGGAAGAAGGCGTTCCTTTTTCGCGGTCTTCCCCCGCTTCTTTTTCCTCGTAACCCTACCGGCCGTCATCCCGCTCTTCTCGGCTTTCCTATTAGTATTTTCCATTTATCGGAATCCCGGGGGTTATGGACCGCTCAACCTCTCCCGGGGATTGCCCGGAAGGGAGATCCCGTCCGGGCCATTGCCCAGGTACCGGAAACCGAAGCGCTCCCGGTAACGCCGCAGCATGTCGGCCATCGGCCTCCACAACGCCAGGACGAAGGCCAGGTTCCCCGCGGCATGGAAAAGGTCAAACCAGAAACTGGTAGCGCAGGTGGCGACGTAAGAAGCCCAGTTCAGGGGATAGACGAAGGAGAGCCAGAACCACAGGTTCATGAACCACCCGAAGAGGAATCCCCAGGCGGTGACCAGGACGGCGGCCGCGGCGAGCAAGCGTTTCTCCCGGTGAAAGGCGGCCAGGAGGCCGCCGCTGGCCCCAGCCAGGCCCCAGGCGAGCATCTGCCAGGGGGTCCAGGGACCGTGGCCCAGGAATATGTTGCTCAGGAGGGCAACCAGGGCTCCCACCAGGAAACCGGGTTCGGCCCCCAGGGCATAACCGGCCAGGACGGCCAGGAAGGTGGCCGGCTGCACCCCCGGCAGGGCGGCGAAGAAAACTCTTCCCGCCGCGCCCACCGCGGCCAGGGCTCCCACCGCCGCCACCTCGCGGGCCCCGTAATCCCCCTCCTCGAAGCGCAGGAAGAGCAGGGCCAGGAGGAGGAGGGCCAGGAGGAGGGAGTTCAGGGACCAGCGGGAAAAGGGCGCCACTCCTTCTATGCCCAGGAAGACCGATGCCGGGATGGAGGCCAGGAGGATCCAGCGTAACATCCGCAAGCCCCGCCGTCCCGTGAGCCACCGATTTTCCGGCAAGCTCCCCTCGGTGCCGTTCCGGTCCAGACCCTTCCTTGTAAGCATCACCGTCGTCTCCCTTCCGCCGCAGGCGGTGTCTCCCCCTCCCGCAAACGGCGTGGATGGCCGTCATCCCGCCGCCCTTCCAACGAAAAACCCTTCACGCTCCCGCCTCCCTGCCTTCCCGCTTTTTCCCTGCGGCCGGCCTTTCCCGCAGAGCCCTCAGGACGGCCACCGCCTCCTCCTCGCGTATCAGGCCCGGGTAGAGGTCGTTGAGCAGCCGGTTCACCTGGGGCGCGAAAAAGAGGGAATCGCTCAGTATATCCCCGGCGGGGCCCTTCACAATCACCTTCCCGTCTCCCAGGATGGCCGCCTCCTCCGCCAAGGCGGCGGCGAACTCCACGTCGTGGGTGACCACCGCCACCGTGCTCCCGCCGTCGCCGCAGTCACGAATAATTTCCAATATTTCCCTTTTGCTCCCGTAATCCAGTCCCCGCGTGGGCTCGTCCAGGACCAGGAGCTCCGGCACGGGCGGCAACAGCGCGGAGGCCAAGACCAGCTTCTCCTTCTGCCCGCTGCTCAGGTCCCGGGGGTCCCTCTCCGCCGTTCCTTCCAGCCCGAAGCGGCGCAGCTGTTCCTCCACCAGTTTCTCCGCATCCCCGCCTCTGTATCCGCGGAGCTTCAGGGTGCGCAGCATCTCCAGGCGCACGGTGGGAGAGAGGAAATAGGTGTTCGGATTCTGTGGACAGTAAGCCAGCCGGGAGGCCAGGTCAGGCAGCCTCCCCCGGCTCGGCCTCTCCCCCAGCAGCGAGACCCTTCCGCGGGTGGGAGGAAGGAGACCCAGGAGGCAGCGCAGCAAGGTGCTCTTGCCGGCCCCGTTCTCTCCCATGATAACCAGGTGCCTTCTGGCCTCCAGGCGCAGGTCCACGCCCCGCAGGGCCTCTGCGCCCGCTGGAAAGACATACCAGAGGTCCCTGGTTTCCGCCAACGCCTCTAACGCGGCGGGGCTCTCTCCCCTCTCCTGGCCGCGGCCATGCCTTTCCCCGGTACCCGGCTCCACGAGACCGAAAAGCAGCCGCCGCGCCTGGTTCACGGTCAGGGGTATCTCCTTCCACCCCGCCCGGGCGAAGACCCTAGAGACTGGGGGAAGGAAAGCTCCTTCGCGCAACCCCCACCAGCGTGCCGCCTGGGAGGGAGTGCCGTCGAAACGAATGCTCCCTTCCTCCAGGTGGATCACGCGGGTGGCGTAGTGGAAACACCGTTCCAGCCGGTGCTCGGACATGATGACCGTGGTCCCCGTCTCCTCGTGGATGCGTCGCACCACGGTGAGCAGCTCCTCCGCGCTCAGGGGGTCCAGCTGGGAGGTGGGCTCGTCCAGCACCAGTATCTCGGGATGCAGGGCCAGGATGGAAGCCAGGATGACCTTCTGGGCTTCCCCCCCGGAGAGCTCGGGCAGGAAGGAGCGCCGCAGGCGGGAGAGTCCCATGCCCGCGAGCATCTCCTCCACCCGCTTGGAGATCACCGGGGCGGGCAGGCCGGCGTTCTCCAGGCCGAAGGCCACCTCCTTCTCCACCGTGGTGCTCACCAGCTGGTCCTCGGGGTCCTGGAAGACCATCCCCACCCGGGCGGAGAGGGGACGGGGCCCGGCGGATATCACGTCCATCCCGCATACCAGGGCCCTCCCCTGCAGAACACCACCGTGGAAGTGGGGAACCAGCCCGTTGAGAAGGCGCATGAGGGTGGTCTTCCCGCAGCCGGTGGGACCGGTGAGGAGGACGAACTCCCCCTTCTCCACCCTGAGGCTCAATTCCCGGAGGGCGGGTTTCTCCCCCCGGGGATACCAGTAAGTCAGATTCGAGATCTCCACCAGGGCCATCTTTTCCAGCACCTTCCAATAATTACCAGGGCCGAAAAAAACCCGGCCAGCACCGCAGCCGTCCGGATCTCCAGCCCGGCCAGCGGATTATCCAGGGTCGGGAAGTACCGGTAACCCCCACCCATGGAGGAGAGGACAGCCGCGGCAAGTGTTCCCAGGGACAGCGGGACCACGAGGTAATCCCTTCCCCGGAAGGGGCGGCGACGCCGGGTAACCTTCCCGCTCCCGAAACCCCGCGCGCTCATGGCTTCGGCAATGGCGGCGGCGCGGTCCAGGGAACCCCGGAACAGGGACATCCAGAAGGGGAAACGGGCTTTTATCCTCTCTCTGCGGCTGCCGCCCCGCAGCCTCTCCCCCCTGGCCAGCTGTACCTCCAGCATTTCCCCGGCCTCCACCACTAGGCTGGGATAGAGCCGCACGGCCAGGGCAGCGGAGAGGGAGGAGCGCAGGGACAAACTGGAAAGGATATCCAGGAGGTCGTCCGGGTTCACGGTGGTGCCGGCCAGCCCGAAGACGGCGATGACCAGGAACAGCCGAAAACCGGAGACCATCCCGTAGGCCAGCGCCTCCAGGGTGATGTCCAGCCTTCCCAGGACGGGCAGTCCGGGCCCGTAGACCAGGATGTGCCCGCCCTGGCGGTTCACCAGGGGGTTGAGCAGGGTCACCAGCAGGGCCATGAACATCCCCAGGCGGAGGAAAGGTCGGCATTCCTCCTTTACCTCCGCCAGGAGAACCAGCGACAGGACGCCCAACCCGACTACTGCCAGGTACAGTGGGTTCTGGAGCACCAGCACCACGGCCACCAGGGAGGCGTACAGCGCCAGGGCGGCCAGGGGATGCAGGCCGTGTATCAAGGTCTCCCGGGGTCGGTACACCGGGACCAACTTCACCTCACCTCCCCCGGCACGGCCAGCGGTTCCCGGCCCGGCAGCGCCGCCAGGGCGGTCACCGGCCTGCCGCCCTCCGCCGCCAGTACCCTTAGCGCCTCCACAGCCGCTTGGAGGCCTTCCTCGTCCAACCCGGATACCAGGAGCGCGGAACGCCCGTCGCCCAGGCGGGGACCCGTGCCCTCGAGCAGGCCGGCGCTCCCGGAGAGGACCTCGGCCACCTCTCCTCCCGGGCCGGCGAGCTTCAGTTCGCCCCCCTCGAAATAGGCGTAAAGACCCAGGCGGGAGGCATTGGACTGGGCCTCGCGGAGGTAGGGATTGTTTTCCAGTTCCTTCCACGTGCCCACCACCACCGCGTACTCGTCCTCACGGGGAACCCAGTGCTCACCCAGGAGGCGGTTCTCGCAGGTCAGCCCCTGCTCCTCCAGTATGGCCGCCACTTCCTCTGCCTGCTCCTCGTCGCCCGGCGGGTTGAGGATCACTATGCTCTCCGGGACCCGGCCCCCGTACCCGTTGCGAAAGGCCTGGAGGAAGCATCCGGCCAGGAAGGGAGTGAACGTGGAGTAATCCCAGGTGTGATAGTCGAAGACCAGCCAGTCGCCGTCCCTTACCTCGTAGGAATCGGCTCCCATGTCCGCCATGTGCCCGTTGACGTAGAAGAACCAGTCCACTTTCTCTCCTCCACCAAGGAGGGAATCGTAGCGGGAGCGCAGGCCGTCAATGCCCTGGATGAAGCCACCGCTGTAAGCCGTCTCCACCTCCGCCACCTCCCGTAGGGCATCCATGGCGCTGCCACCTTCTTCCAGTCGAATATTTTCATCCTTGAGGGCTACGGTCCCGAAATCGCGGGTGACGGTGACCCTCACCTCCACTTCCCGGCCGGAACGGTTCCAGGGCATGAAGGAGCAGCCCCGGACCAGGAAGAAGGCCACCATCGCGGCAAGGGCGAGCGCCAGGGCCTCGAACCACCCCGGCCTCCCTTTTACCTCTCCACCTGCCCTGCTCACCGTTCCGCCTCGCTCCTTACCACTGGGAGGGTCGACCTGTCTTCGTTCCCCCTTCGGACAATCTTCCCGGGAATGGGGAGCCCGGCCGTCCGGGCATCACCGGCTCCTCCTGGTCAAACGTGCCTCCACCCCTCCACCGGACGCCCCTTTCCATGGCAAGGGCTCGGGCAGGGGATCTTCGTCCCCTGCCCTCCAGGTGGTCGACCGCAAGGAGCCCTCGATGGTAACCCTTACCACCTTCTTCCCGCGCCTTCAGGTATCCGACCCGGGATTTCGCCTCACCCTCCTTTCCCGGCCTTTTGGGGCCGCCACGATTCCGCGGGCGATGACCGCCCCGGAACCAGCCGGGCGGGGGTGGTCATGGGTTTCCAATTATTGACAACAATTGCGCGAGCTCCCGATTCGCCGGTCAACCCGCTCAATATATATCCCGCATGGCAGCCCCCAGGGTGCAGTGTCCGCCATCCCAGTTGCTGGCCGCGAATCCCTGGTAGTTGAAGTAAGTAGACCGCTCTACCACCACCCCCCGGTCGGAATAGAGGGCATAGGCGCGTTCCACGCTTTCGTCGCTGTGCAGGATCACGGTTTGCCTTCTGCCCGCCTCCACCACCAGGTTGAAGGGTTCACCGCCTCCGAATAGTGGCACGCCAGCCACCCAGGCGTCCTCCTTCCCCGGGTTGGATATGCATATGTACTCGTCGAAGTTGAGGTCGGTATAGCCCTCCGCCAGGCACCAGAAGTTCGCGGCCATCTTCGCTCCCGCCACGCAGGAGCCACCGGTCCACTTGCCACCGTAGTTGAAGTACACCGGGCGTTCGGCCAGGATGGGCCGGTCGCTATTCACCTTGATGCCCAGCTCCTTGCCCGCTCCCGCCTCCTGGTTGACATTGAGGGTGCGGCGGGAGTTGGCACCCACCGCGTAGGGCTTGATCACCGGGTCCTCCCCGTTGTAAAGGTAGGTCACCTGAACGGTTGCCGGCTGGTTACTGGGATTGGCCAGGGTGAGGTACTCCTCGAAGCCGTCGCCGGTGTAGCCCTCGGCGAAGTACCACTCTTTGGAGGGGGCGTCGGCGCCCACCACGCAGTGGCCGCCCGTCCAGTTGCGATTGGCCGTACCTTGGTAGTTGAAGTACACCGGGCGTTCGGCCAGGATGGGCTGGTCGCTATTCACCTTGATGCCCAGCTCCTTGCCCGCTCCCGCCTCCTGGTTGACATTGAGGGTGCGGCGGGAGTTGGCACCCACCGTGTAGGGCTTGATCACCGGGTCCTCCCCGTTGTAAAGGTAGGTCACCTGAACGGTTGCCAGCTGGTTACTGGGATTGGCCAGGGTGAGGTACTCCTCGAAGCCGTCGCCGGTGTAGCCCTCGGCGAAGTACCACTCTTTGGAGGGGGCGTCGGCGCCCACCACGCAGTGGCCGCCCGTCCAGTTGCGATTGGCCGTACCTTGGTAGTTGAAGTACACCGGGCGTTCGGCCACCAGCGGCTTGTCGGAGACCACCTTTACGGAGACCTCCTCGCCCCCTCCCACTGCCGCGTTGACGTAGACGGTGCTCCGGGTACCGCCGGGCACCTGGAGATTCTTCGTCTCCGGAGGCCGGCCCCCGTTGAAGATATAGGTCACCTCCACTCGAGCATCATCCTCCGGCGTCGCGCCGGGGTTGGCCAGGCACAGGAATTCGTCGAAGCCATCCCCGGTGTAACCCTCGGCGAAGTACCAGTCGAAGGTTGAGGGGACATACTCACGGTAGGCGTAAAGCCTTCCGTCGGCGGTGCTGTAGACCACGCCATCCACCACCACGGGGTCCCCGCCGCCCTTGCTGGTCACGTACCAGAGCTCGCTCCCGGTCAAGGGATCCATGGCCGCCAGACCCTTATTGTGCGCCCAGGCCGTGGTGTCGAAGCTCCCGGCGTACAGGTATCCGGTGCTCGGGGATAGCGAGCAATTGCCGTTGTAGGCCCCCCAGTTGGGGTTGTCCCAGAGCAGGTTGCCGGTAGTCATGTCATAGGCGTAGAAGTGGTTCCCGCCCACGGAGTAGTCGTTGCCGCAGAAGTAAACGGTTTCGCTGTTCTCCTCCACCAGGGGCGTACCGGAGGAACCCCAGACCTCGGCGCTCCAGAGGAGGGAGGCGGAATCGCCCTGATCCTCCAGACAATAGAACTTGCTCCTCAGCCCGCCGTAGGCGAAGTCACTGAAGAAGAGCTTTCTCTGGTGGACGGCGATACCGCCGGCCACGTCGTAGGAAGTCTTGTATTCCCATTTCTTGACCGGGGAAGCGCCGGACACGTCCAGGCAGTGCACCTTACCGTTAACCGGGAACCCGAAGGAAGTGTGCTGGGGCACGTAGAGGCGGTCGTTCGCGTCGTCCACCCCGGGCGCTCCGATGGCCGAGGTGTTGTCGTCCAGGGCATACCGCCAGAGTATGGTGCCGTCGGCCGCGTCCAGGCCCACGTAGGCCCCGTAGACGTAATCTCCGACCACCACCACCTTTTTGCCGGAGGCATTGGTGTACATCACCGGGTCGGTGATGATCACGGAGTTGACCGAGCCCGCTCCCTCTGGGGTGATGTCCCTAGCCCAGACCTTGGCCCCATTGTCCGCCATCAAACAGTAAACCGACTTTCCACAACCGATGTAGAGCCATCCCGAGTCCGCCAGGGGTCGGGCCTTGGACCCCATGCCCCCCGCCCACTCCAGCTCCGTCTCCCAGACAAGGTCACCGTCGGAGGCGTCCAGGGCCACCACCTTGCTGTTGGTTCCGGGAAGTGTCCAGGGATCCTCGCCGGCGAAGAGGTAGGCCTTCCCGTTCACCACCGTGGGGGCGGTGCCGTCCTTGATGTCGTAATCCGCACTCTCGAAGATGAGCTCGCCCGGCTGGGCGAAAGCCCTTTCCGTCCGCAGCCCGACCGCCACGGGGATAAGGAAGGAAAGGATGAAAAGGGTCAGGATAAACGACGTGTGGAGGACGGTTGGAATCCGCCTCCTCCTCACCCCGTGACCTTTCCTCCCCGCCCGGAAACGTGCTTCCGAGCTCTCGGTGGGGAATTCGTCTTTCCGCAGCCAACCTTTCATTTCCGCCTCCTCCATATGAATCACTCCCCTGCTGTCGAATAGGCAGCTGAGCCCATTCTCTTCTTCCTCCTCGACTCCTCCTGCCTCTACCTCGCGATCATGCGCTTTCCTACTTCCGCGATGACCCGCCCCTTCCGTGCCACTCCCTCTCTTGCGCCACTCCCGTCCCGTCCGGCCCGATACCGAAGTGGGGGTTAAGTTGGCGGAGCCGTGGAGGGCACGCCCTGGGCGCTCGGTCCTCCCTGCCCGACTTGTGCCCGTGGGCTTCTACTCTCTCGAGGACGTGATTTCTGCCACCGGGAACCCAGTGACCTCGATGGATAATCCCAGTTTGCCCCGCCCATCCCCAGCGACATCGACCGGCTGATGCTCTCAGCCCCCGAAAGATAAAAAATCTCCTCTCTCGCTTCGAGAGAGGAGATGACACTTCCGTCAGAATCTCTCTAAGGCGGAGAGCTCACTGACCCATGCCGGGCAGGTCTTCTGACTTCCGGATCATCGCTCCGCCCCCCCTTCCCGGCTTTCGCCAGTGGGATCGTTGGGGCTTCGCTCCCCGGTCACAGCGGCGCTACCGTGTCGGATTCTCACCGACTTCCCTTTTAATCTTGCGAACCCGGCCGGCATGTTATGCGGTTGTCAACCCCGAACGAAGACATGATAACACCGCCGTCAACACTGGCGCAAACCTGGCCGGGAACTACCGCGACCTTTGAAGCCACATCTTCGATTTTCGGTCACCCTGAGGGGGCCGTATCTTCGACCTTCGAGCGACGCGCAAGGAGGTCGCTCTCCTACGACCAAGCCATCGAGGATCGAGGGCACGACTACAATTCGATGCCCCGGTTGATGACATCGCTTGACATTTTCCCTTTTCCCCATGTTATCCTATGATCTGGAAACATGACGGCGGTGGGGAGCCGCCGGAGAAAGGGCCGCAGAGCCCGGGTAAGAGAGAGCCACGGAACGAGTGACCACGAAGGTCGCGGACCTTCGTGGTTTTTATTTTGGCCAAGCCACGGACATTGCCGCTCAAGGAGGTGATAAGGCCGCATGGACGCCGTGGTAATCCCTCCGGGAGAGGTCGCCCGGGTTGCATCCTCGCTGTCCCGCTCCGAACTCGAAGAGGGAATCCTTAATGTTCCTCCGAGCGATTGGGAAGAACAACCGATGACCCACGCGCACGAGATACGGGAGTTCTTCAACCGCCGGGCCGCCGACTGGGACCTGACCCAGGACGCCTTGACCCTCGAGCGCAGCCGAAGACTGGTTCTCTCCCTCGGAATAGAGCCCGGCTCCCGGGTGCTGGACGTGGGCTGCGGGACCGGTGTCCTCATCCCTCGGCTGCTGGAGGCGGTAGGAGAGGAGGGGAGCGTGTGCGCGGTGGACGTGGCCGAGGAGATGCTCAAGGTGGCCCGCTCCAAGCTGCAGCGCCCTAACCTGCACTACCTGCAGGCGGACATCGCCGCCACCCCCTTCTTGGACGATAGTTTCGACCTGGTGATCTGCCACAACTGCTTCCCCCACGTGGCGGACAAGGGGAGGGCGGTCCGCGAGATGTTCCGGATCCTCCGCCCGGGAGGCCGCGCGGTCATCTCCCACACCGAGGACCGGGAGACAATCAATGCCCGGCACCTCCGCCTGGGTGGAGCGGTAGGCGGCGATCTTTTGCCCGACGAGGCGACCATGCGCCGCTGGTTTCGGGAGGCGGGATTTGAGGTAATTGAAATCCGCGACGGCCGGGAGGGTTATCTCCTCGAGGCCCGGAAGCCGGAGGTCACCATCCGCTGCCGCGAGGCGGGGAGCTTCCCGACCGCCGCTTCCCTCCCGGAGAACGCGAACCCGTGTTAAGGGGGTCGCGTCTTCGATATTCGGCCGGCAACGCCTGGGAAAGCGTGCTGTGCGGAGGTTCTCAGCCCTTTCGCCAGAAGGAGCCTTCCGGGGATAGAAACTGTATATAAAGACCTTTTCAGAAGAGCGGGAGGTAAGGTCATGCCCAAGATACTGGTGTGCGGAAGAGGAGGAAGCGGAAAGAGCACCCTGGTGAGCATCCTGGCCGGGATGCTTTCGGAACGCGGCCCGGTACTGGTGGTGGACGCCGACGAGTCCAACCTCGGGCTTCCCGCCATGCTGGGAGTGGAGTCGCCTGAAAGCACGGTCATGGACTGGCTGGGCGGCAAGGGAGCGGTTCGGGAGAAGCTGATCTCAGCGCTGCGCGGAGAGGTTCGGGAGGGACCCATCTTCTTCGAGGAACCCCTCAGCCCGCGATCCCTTCCCCCGCAGTGCGTCTCCACCAGCGGCAAGGTCTCCTTGGTAAGAATTGGAAAGATAGAGCACAGCATGGAGGGATGCGCCTGTCCCATGGGCGCCCTGGCCCGGGGATTCCTGAACAGCCTGCAGGTGGAGCCCGAGGAGTGGGTCCTGGTGGACACCGAGGCGGGCATCGAGCACTTCGGCCGGGGCGTCCTGGAGGGAGTCGACGCCGTGCTCCTGGTGGTGGACCCCTCGCGGGAGGCAGTGCTCCTGGCCGAAAAGGCGGCCCGCCTGTGTCGGGAGGCGGAAAAGCCCTTCCTAGTAGTGATAAACAAGGCCGACCGGGAGTCGGAGGACGTGCTCCGGGACATGCTGGCCGCGGCGGACCTGCGTCCCTCCGCCGCGCTCGCCTTCTCCCCCGATATCTTCCGTGTTTGCCTGGAAGGTTCTCGCCTCGCGGGTGCGCGACACGACGGTTCCCTTGGGGAACTGGTTGCCGAGTTGGAAGAAATTGTCATGAAATGACCGCACGGCCCGGTTAACTGGGGATGAAGGCCGTGAAGTGGGGGTGGGGTGGAAATCCGAAGCGCGAATCGTCCCCCCTGGGGGTTTACAAGCGTGAACCGGGTTCAAAGTCGTTCAGTCCGTGGAAAACCGCTTTTTACCTCACTGCCGAGATGCGACGTCGCACTGTCGTCAGACGGCGCCCGCCGCCGGAGCGACGAACGCGGCCGCAGGGTCCGTCCCCGGTTCGGGGACATCGGTCAATTATAAGAATCGCAGGAGCGTAGCGAAGGAGGTTGAGGACGATGAGAAGCAAGTCGGCTGTCATCGCGGCGGTACTCACGGCGCTGGTCCTCGCCCTTTCCCTGACGGGATGCGGCGGAGAAAAAAGCGGGACCTCCGAGGCCGGGACCAGGACCTTCACCGACCTCGCCGGTAGGAGCGTGGAGGTGACCGTCCCCGCCGAGCGGGTGACCGCCATCGGTCCGGGCGCTCTGCGCCTGGTCTGCTACGCGGGCGCCGCGGACAAAGTGGTGGGCATCGAGAACATGGAGAAGCAGTGGACCACAGGGCGCCCCTACATAATGGCCTACCCCGAGCTCAAGGAGCTCCCGGTCATCGGGCAGGGAGGACCGGATTCATCTCCCGATCCCGAGAAGTTGATAAGCGTGAATCCGGACGTGATCTTCGTGGCTTACCTGGTCGACGCGGCCAAGGCGGACGAACTGCAGCAGCAGACGGGCATACCGGTGGTGGTCCTGAGCTACGGGCAGCCGGGCGCCTTCGACGAGGAGCTCCTGCGCTCCATCCGGCTGGTGGGGGAGATCACCGGGAACCGCGAGCGGGCCGAGGAGGTGGTGGATTTCATCCAGGGCTGCCAGGAGGACCTGCGGTCCCGGACGAAGGATATCCCTACCGCGGAGAAGCCGAAGGTGTATGTGGGAGGCATCGGCTTCAAGGGTACCCACGGTATCGAGAGCACCCAGGCCAACTTTCCTCCCCTCTCCGCCATCGGCGCGGTCAACGTGGCCGACGAGACGGGTCAGAAGGGCAGCGTGATGATCGACAAGGAAAAGCTCCTGGCCTGGGACCCAGACATCATCTTCATCGACGAGGGTGGCCTGGCCATGGTCAAGGAGGACTACGGCAAGAACCCCGGTTACTATCAGTCCCTCCGTGCTTTCCGGGAGGGCCGGGTCTACGGCTACCTCCCCTACAACTACTACACCACCAACGTGGAGACGGCCATCGCCGACGCCTATTACATGGGTAAGGTCATCTTCCCCGAGTCCTTCGAGGACGTGGACCCGGTCGCAAAGGCCGACGAGATATACGAGTACCTGCTGGGAAAACCCCTCTACGAGGACATGGTCCGGGACTTCGGCGGCTTCAAGCCCCTCCACCTCGGCGGGTGAATCCACCGCGGCGGGTGAATGGGAATCCGTTTGGGGCCGGCGCGGTAGGCGGAAAGGAGAACCGGATGGGCCGTGCAACGGCTGCGCGGTAGAGCGAGGTGACCGCGATACATGGGAGAGAACGTCGTAGCCTCCGTCACCGCCGCTTACCGGGGATACGCGAGGAGAAAGACCCTGGTCATTGCCCTCGTAGCCCTGGGCACCGTGGCCCTCGCCGTGGTGGCCATGGGCCTTGGCTCGGCGGGCCTCTCCCCCCTGGAGGTCATCCGCGCCCTCCTGGGCAGGGCCGACCCCACCGTCTCGCGCATCGTCCTCCACATCCGCCTGCCGCGCGTCCTCGCCGCCCTCCTGGCCGGGGCGGCCCTCTCCCTGGCCGGCTGCGTGATGCAGAACCTGCTGGTGAACCCCCTGGCCTCCGACTATACCCTGGGCATCTCCCAGGGGGCCGCCTTCGGGGCGGCGGTGGCCATCGTGGCCTTCGGAGCCGGCTCCACCCAGAGTACCACCGTGGACGCGGTGTGGATAAACAACCCCTACGTGGTCACCGTCTTCGCCTTCCTGGGGGCCATCCTCACCACCCTAATCGTCCTGGGCATGGCCCGGGCCAGGGGGATGACCCCCGAGGCCATGATTCTCGCCGGGATCGCCATGGGCGCCCTCTTCTCCGCCGGGACCATCATCACCCAGTACTTTGCCAGCGACGTCCAGGTGGCTTCCATCGTCTTCTGGACCTTCGGCGACCTGGGTCGGGCTTCCTGGAAGGAACTGGCGATCATCGCCGCGGTCACCCTGCCCGTGTGCGCCTTCTTTATCCTCAACCGCTGGAGCCTCAACGCCATGGCCGCAGGGGATGACACGGCTCGGACCCTGGGGGTGAACGTGAACCGCCTGCGCCTCGCGGGCATGTTCCTGGCCTCCCTTTTGGCCGCGGTTTGCGTGGCCTTCCTGGGGATCATCGCCTTCGTGGGCCTGGTGGCTCCCCACCTCATGCGCCGCCTCATCGGGGGCGACTACCGCTATCTGGTGCCGGGGTCGGCGGTAGCGGGGGCCTTCCTGCTCCTGGCCTCGGACACCGTGGGGCGCAACATCATCGCCCCGGTGGTCCTGCCCGTGGGGGCCATAACCTCCTTCATGGGGGCGCCCCTTTTCATCTACCTGCTGGTGCGGGGATACCGGAGGTGACACGCAGCCATGGAGGAACCTCGCGGGAGGATGGTAAATAATGTTAACGGACGGCTCACCGGCGGTGGGGAAGGTGAAGGAGCGCAGGACACCTCCGGACACCGTGGTGGCAACCCGGAGGTCGCGGAGGGGTTCCACCTCACGCTCCCGGCGGCACGAAGCGACGCCGGAGCAGCACAGGACGGTCTGGCCCTGATGCACGACGGCCCGGCCCTGGAGGTGGAGGGTCTCTCCTTCTCCTACCCCCAGGCGGAGGTCCTCCGCGGGGTGAGCTTCACCCTGCGGCGCGGTGAGGTTTGCTCCGTGCTGGGGAACAACGGGGCGGGGAAGAGCACCCTGCTCAAGTGCTTGCTCCGGCTGCTCAGGCCCCGGGAGGGGACCATCCTCGTGGAGGGGATCTCCCTGTCCCGCCTGAAGCCATCGGAGCTGGCCAGGAAGGCGGGTTACGTGCCCCAGCGTTTCGACGGCTACCACCGCCTGACCGTCTTCGACGCCGTCCTCCTGGGAAGGAAACCCCACGTGAGCTGGGGGGTGGAAACGGTAGACCTAAAGGCGGTGGAGGCCATCCTTCAGCGCCTGGGCCTCGCCCATCTCGCCCTGCGTTACACCGACGAGCTGAGCGGAGGGGAGCTGCAGAAGGTAGTCATCGCCCGGGCCCTGGCCCAGGAGCCCCGCATCCTCCTCCTGGACGAGCCCACCAACAACCTGGACCTGCGCAACCAAACGGAGGTGATGGAGATCCTGCGCGCGGAGGCCAGGTCCGGCGGCCTCTGTGTCCTGGTGGCCATCCACGACCTCAACCTGGCCCTCCGCTACTCGGACCGGTTCATCGTCCTCAAGGACGGGGCCGTGCTGAAGTGGGGCGGGCCGGAGGTCATCAACCCGGAGACCATCCGGGAGGCCTACGGGGTGGAGGCCCGTGTGGAGAGGATAGGGGACCGGGTCCTGGTCATCCCGGAAGGCTGCTGCTGCCGGTAGGAGCCTTCCCCTGTTCGAGGAGGAGGGCACAAAAGGCTTTTCTCCAAGGTACAGGGTCGCCGTTTCAGGGAGGAAGCAGGAAAAGGAAACCGGAAAAGGAAACCGGGACCACAGAAACCGATTCCCCAACGAGTGAGGGGAGCGACGCTTTAGAAAGGGTGAGGTTGATGCCAGACGAGGAATTCCATCTCAAACCCATCGGGGTCATCCGATCCCCTTACCAGGACATGGACGGGGCCCCCTTCCAGGGGAGCATGTCCCCCGCCGAATGCGTGGTGGAGATCTTCGAGGAATACGCGGACGGACTCAAGGACATCGAGGCCGCCAGTCACCTCTACATCCTCTACTGGGCCGACCGGGCCTCCCGCGACGTGTTGCAGACGGTAACTCCCTGGGGGCCGGAGCTCCGGGGCGTCTTCGCCTGCCGCTCCCCCTCCCGCCCCAATCCCATCAACCTGTGCGTGGTGGAGCTCCTGCGCCGGGAGGGCAACCGGCTGACGGTGCGGGGCCTGGACGCCGTGGATGGTAGCCCCGTGGTGGACATCAAGCCCTACAGCGGCCGCATAGACGCCGTGCCGGAGGCCCGCATCGCCTGGTTCGAGAACAAGGGATGATACAATGGAGGCATCGGAGGTGGCGGCGATGATGCCGGACAGGGAAACCCTGGAAAAACGACTGATAAAACTGCAGGAGGAGCTGGCCCGGGCGGTGGACGCCCTGCGGGAGATGGGGGCCGAAAGGATCGTGCTCATCGGTTCCCTGGCCGGGGAGCCGGTCAACCCGTTCGGGGACATCGACCTGGTGGCGGTGATGCGCACCAACAAGCGATTCCTCGACCGCTTGAAGGAAGCCTACGCCAGGATCCAGCCGAGGGTGGCCATGGACATCCTCGTGTATACCCCGGAGGAGTTCGAGGAATTGAGGGACTCGAGTCCCTTTCTCTCTCACGCGCTGAAGGGAGGAAAGGTCCTCTATGCCGCTTGACCCCCAAAGGGAGTTTAAGCGCTGGCTCGAGCAGGCCTATTCGGACCTGGACGATGCCGAGTTCAACGCAGGGGGGAGGAGGTACAATCTGGCCTGCTTCCTCGCCCAGCAGGCGGCGGAAAAGGCCCTCAAGGCCTACCTGTATCTCCAGGGAAACCAGGTAGTCTGGGGACACTCGGTGGCCGAGCTGGTGGACGATGCCAGGCAATACGATTCCTCGTTCCATCAACTCAGGGACAAGGGGGCCTTCCTCGACCGTTTCTATATCCCCACCCGGTACCCCAACGGCCTTCCCGGAGGTATACCCAGGGATGCCTTCACCTCCAAGGACGCCCTGGAAGCCGTGTCCACCGCCCGCGAGATCGCGGACTTCGTTTCTGGAAAAGGAAAATGAGACCTGACCGGACGAAGGCCAAGGCCATACCCACGTTTTCGACCGTCTGCTTAAACGTAAAAGGACGGAAAAGGCCACGCAAACGGGAACTACGAGTTATCCTTCTCCCGGCAAGGGAGGCATGAGCACCCTCACCGTGGGGCCGCGATCGATGGTCAGGGTATAGGGTTCCTCCAGTTCGAAGACCTCGCCATCCAGGCTGTAGCCCTCGCGGCACTCGATAAAGACCCGCTTGGCCCGCTCGTTGAAGAACTCCTCCCGGGGATAGGGAGGCTCCGCGCCCCGGGCCCAGAGCAACCGGGGAAGGCGTCCCACCATACGGAAGAAAGGAATGTTGGTGGCCAGAACGTAAAAGTCGCCCTCGCCCACGTCACGGAAGGCGTCGAAGGTGATCACCACCACCTTGAAAATGACCGCCAGGATAACCGTGAAACGGTCCCCGGGCATTTCGAAGTCGTCGATGACCAGCCGCGCGGGGGCCATGCCGAAGACGTCCTTGTAGCGGGTGAGGCCCGTGGCCCCGCCGAAGGTGCACTTGGCGAAAAGGACCGCTGCCGCCAGGGGCCCTCCCTTGGTGTCCCGGTAATACACGCGGTGGAAGCGGTAAAGGGCTCCGTGCCCGAAGAAGAAGCCGTATTCCCTCTCCTCACGTTCCCCCATCCTTCGCGTGACCCGGAGGGTGGGGACGTGTACGCAGGGGAGCTCGCCGTCATCCTCCACGGCACGCAGGGCTGCCTGCATGAGCTCGGGGGTGCTGCCCTTGATGTTCAGGTGGTCCGCCAGGAGGTTCATGGTTCCTCCCCGCAGGGGGAAGATCGCGGGCAGGGAATCCTCGTCCTCACCCAGGCGGTTCACCAGGCGGGTGAGGGCCCGTTGCACCGTCCCGTCCCCCCCGTTGAGGCAGATGACCCTCTCCCCCCGGGAAAGGATGCGGTCCATGGCCCCGTCGATCTCCTCCATGGTCTCCGTCTCCACCACCAGGCCGCGGTCCCCCACCATCTCCGGAAGATGGTACTGCTTGTAGCGGCCGTTGCGGTTCTTGCCCGCCTCCACGTTGGTGATCACGGCGATGCCCATGAGGGGCAGGGAAAAGAGGAATGAGGGGAACGAGCGCGGGCCTGCCTCCCGCACGCAGGTAAAAAATACCATCAATACCACCAGGCCGGCCGGGAAAAATGACTTATAATGAAGCTGTTTCAAAAGCCGGCCCGTCCCGCTTTCTCTGATCCGCATATCACCCGGGGAAATCGCAACCGGACTTCAGGAAGATATTATCATCATCCGCATCGCCTGAACAGGCGGGGTTTTCGTTCCTCCTCCATTCGCTTTCCCACCCCCTTTGGATTCATGCATTTCCAAACGAGCAAGAAGATACAACGTCAACAACTCCAAGACCTATTTCCTCGAAGAAGCCCATGCCGCCTTTATCCCTCTCCCCCATCCTCAGTACCAACCATCAGTCTAAGTACAACTCCCTTGCAATCTAAGTACAATTCCCTTGTCTTCTGGGCCGTAAGCCAACGGAGACTTGCAATCCGTCTATAAACCATGCGCCTTCATCAAAACCCCATCGAGTATCATCCGGACAGGGCCATGATGGAGCTCGTAACTCCCAGAAAGGAAAAGAGGATTAATACGTATAGCCCCGAACCGGCGGACATTATACCCGTATCGTCCGGCATGCGCAGGATACTGGAGAGGTTGGTGACCGCTATCCCCAACGAGACCAGGCAGAAGAGCAGGGCGAGGCCCGCCGGCCATTTCGCCCGCGCGGCCAGCATGACCACCGCCAGTAACGTCACCAGCAGACCGAGGATGAGGGATGTGAGCCCGCCGAAGATAGGGTAACCATCCCCATAATCAACGAACAAGTTATCTATCCTTATTTGCTCATTGGTCACCAAATCCATCCCGCTTATGGAAAGAACTCCGAAAAATCCCGACATCCAAGGGAAGAAGGAGCTCACAAGAATGAGAATGCCAGACAGGACCATGACCCCGGCACCCGCCCAGAAGGCGACCTTCCTTTTCCTCACCTTGGGAACAGCGCGCTGGGGATAGGCAACTTGGTCCTGGTTTCCACATCGAGCGCAGTTTTCACAGCCATCACCCCTCAGCCTTACGGTGAGCCGACCCGCCCGGCGGCCCACGATTCCACGAGCCCCCCAGACCATCTTATAAGATTACGTGATCGCCCGCCTACCTTCGCGGTCCGCCGTCGCCGCGGTTAAGCGGCGAACGTGCCCTTGCCGGTCGAAACTTGGAATTCTTATATCCAAGGGAATGCCACCATGCCCGGAAAGGGGTGATAACGGTGTCTTTCGGGCCCTTTTCCGGCCGACAACTGTCTCATACGGGTAATCTTTGAAGTGGGGATGGTCCGTTTCGCAAACTCCTGTCTTGTTTCGCCGCCTGCAGTATCGGTGTTGCTGTTGCCATCTTATTCCAACTCCTCGGGCACGCGTTAGGGCCAGGTATTAGATCGTGGGGGTTCGATTTCGTGTTCTCAGCAGGAAAGCTCGACCAGCCAGCCCTCCTCCTCGCCGTGAAGGCGCACCCTTCCCTCCGCCTCCAGCTTGTCCAGGTGACACTGGAGTATTTGGGGCCCTGGAAAGATATGGATAAAAGGATTCCTGAAGATGCGCTTCATCAGCTCCGGAAAGGGGAGGGGCCCGGATTCGAGCTGGCGGATTATCTTCTCCTCGCGGCGCAGGAGGTAGGCCCTGGTCTTTTTGATCTCCTTCCCGGGCTTATGGCTGATCCCCCCATGGGAGGGTACCAGCAGCCTGGCGGGAAGGGCCTCCAGCCTGTCCAGCCCCTCCAGGAAACCGGTGAGACCCCCGGAGTCGGGGGCGTACCAGGCTACCACCTCGCCCACCGCGTCGGCGGAGAAGAGCAGACCCCTTTCAGCGTCGAAGAGGGAGACCAGGCCGTTGGCGTGGCCGGGGGTCTCCACCACTTGGAAGGTAAATTCTCCCAGGTGAAGGTCTTCTCCCGGTACCAGCTCGTGGGTGGCCTCGGCGCTGGCCATGGGGCAGAGGTTGCGGAAGTACTCGATGATGTCCGCCCGCTCCCGCGGGATGTCCGCCATCCCGTAGCGGAAGGGGATTTCCATGCCGAAGGTGTGGTTCAGCCGCGAGGGGTCGGCGGCCAGGGGTATCTCCACCGGGTGAAGGAAGACGCGCGGCCTTATCTCCTCGAGGAGGAAGCGCATGGCTCCCATGTGGTCGGGGTGGGCGTGGGTGAGGACAACGGTATGCACATCGGTTATTTTCAGTCCCTGGGAGGAGAGGAATTCCTTCAGGCGCAGGTAGGTCTCCTCGTGCCCGCACCCCACGTCCACCAGGGCGACGCCGTCGGAATCCCTTACCGCCAGGACATTGGCCGAGGCCGGCCAGATGGCCTCCTTGTCCCGGTGCAAAAGGAGCCCTTCCGGCAACAGGTGGTCAGGCCTCGAATTTTGCATACTCTGATAGTTCTTTCTTTAATTACCTCATTCCTATTCTACCAAAGGGGTCAGGTCTTGAATTTTGCATACCCGTGTATGTACACCTGTTAGTGACCACAAGCGAGCCTCCCCCATCAGGGCAGGCTGCGGATGTCCCGAGGGGGTGAGATTTAATGATCGGCGCCGTGAAAGAACTCATTTCCCGCCTCACTGGCTATGCATGGGGCTCTGTACCTTAGGAGGTAGGATGAGGAGAAGCGAACGATTTCAAACGCCCTTGTCGTCCTTTGAAAAGCGCTGCCACGGTTGGATTAGAATACCCCCGGGGGTATCAAAATTCAAGACCTGACCCCACAAAAAAGCGGCCCCCGTTGAGGGGGCCGCTTTTCTCTTCTTTAGTCCTCGGGGTGGAACTTCTTGCCCCGGGCCTTCTCCGAGTAACCGGCGTAGTCCAGGTACTTGGTCAGGCCGCCCATGTAGAAGGGGTAGCCGGCCCCGAAGATCATGCAGATGTCGATCTCCTGCGGGGCGCCCACCACGCCGTCCTCCAGCATGTGCCAGGCCTCGTCGGCCAGGGCCAGGCTCACCCGGTCGCGCATCTCCTGGGGAGTGGCCTTCTTCGGCGGATCGGCCTGCTTCCAGAACTCCCTCACTTCGGGGTCCACCTCGCCGTCGGGCCCGTACACGCCGGGCTTCTTGCGGTTCACCAGCTTGCGCAGGTTGTCGCTCACGAAGTAGCGGTCCGGGAAGGCGGCGGCCAGGGTCTCCGTGGCGTGCATGGCGATGGCCGGACCCACCAGGGCCAGGAGGGCGAAGGGGGGCATGGGGGTGCCCAGGGCCCACAGCGCCTCGTCCACTTCCTTGAAGTCGTTGCCCTCGTCCACCAGCTTGATGGTCTCCACCATGGAGCGGATGAGCAGGCGGTTGACCACGAAGGCGGGAGCGTCCTTGCACAGCACGCAGCGCTTGCCCAGCTTCTTGCCCACGTCGAAGGCGGTGATCAGGGTGAGATCGTTGGTCTTCTCCGCCTTGATGATCTCCAGGAGGGGCATGGCCGCCACCGGGTTGAAGAAGTGGAAGCCCACCACCCGCTCCGGGTGCTTGAGGTCGGAGGCCATCTCGGTCACCGAGAGGGAGGAGGTATTGGTGGCCAGGATGGCCGTCTCGGCGATGTACTCCTCGATCTCCCCGAAGACCTGCTTCTTGACGGGCATCTCCTCCAGGACGGCCTCGATGATGAAGTCGCACTCAGCCATGTCCTTGTAGTCCAGGGTGGGCTCCACTAGGCTGAGCAGCCAGGGCACCCGGTCCTTTTCGATGCGCCCCTTCTCCGCCTGGCGGTTGATCTCCTGCTGGATGTAGTTCATGCCGCGGTCCACGAACTCCTGCTTGATGTCCTTGATGACCACGGGGATCTGCATGCGGCGCAGGAAGAGCACCGCCAGCTGGCTGCCCATGAGCCCGGCCCCCAGGATGCCCACCTTGCGCACAGGGAGGGGCTGACCCTCGGGGACTCCCACCGGCTTACGGGCCCGGCGCTGGGTGAGGTCGAAGGCGTAGGCTCCGGCCTGCATCTGCGGGGAGGGGATGAGTTCGCCCAGGGCCTCGTCCTCCAGGGCGAACCCCTCATCAATGGTATTCTCCTTGGCCTTGGCGATGATGTCGATGGCCATGTAGGGAGCGCGGGAATTCCCGTGCACCTTGGAGTCGGCGAAGGCCCTGGCCTGCTCCACCAGGGCGCCCAGGTTGGACCAGTCCGGCTCCGGCCTCTCCACCTTCTCCTTGCCCAGGACCAGGTCCACGGCGAACTGGATGCTCTTGTCCAGGAGGTCCACCGGCTCGAACATGCGGTCCATAATCCCCATGTCCAGGGCTTCCTTGGCCTTGATCATGCGGTTGTTGTTCAGGGCGTTGTAGATGATGATCTGGAGCGCCTTCTCCGGCCCCACCAGCTTGGGGAGCAGGGTGGTCCCGCCCCACCCGGGGATGAGGCCCAGGAAGCACTCCGGGAAGCCGATGTGCTCCACGCTGGAGGCCACCGTCCGGTACTTGCAGGCCAGGGCGATCTCCAACCCCCCACCCAGGGCCACGCCGTTCACCGCGGCCACGGTGACGAAGGGGAGGTCGATGATGCGCTTGAAGGCGGCGTGCCCCGCCCGGGCTATCTCCATGGCCTGCTCCTTGGTCTTCACCTGAGGCACCTGGGTGAGGTCGGCCCCGGCGGCGAAGATGAAGGGCTTGCCGGTGAGGACCATGGCCTTCACGTCACCCTGGGCCTGGATGCGGTCCAGGCACTCGTTGAGGCTCTGCATGGCCCCGAAACCGAAGGTGTTGGGCTTGCGGTAATCCTCGCCGTTGTCCATGGTCACGATGGCGACCTTGCCGGCCGGCGAGTCGTAGTAGGTCTCCTTGAAGTGGGTGACCAGCTCCTCGGGCATCGCTTCCTCCTTTCCTTATCCCTCGATCAGTTCTGGACGTTCTCCCAGATCATGGAAGCGCCCTGGCCCAGTCCCACGCACATGGTGACCAGCCCGTACTTCCACTTGGGGTTCTCCTCGAACTCGTAAGCCAGGTGGGCCATGAGGCGGGCACCGGAGGAGGCCAGGGGATGCCCGAAGGCTATGGCTCCTCCCCAGGGATTGAGGCGTGGGTCGTCAACGAGCTTCATCCCGAACTCCTTCATGAACACCACGCACTGCACGGCGAAGGCTTCGTTGAGCTCGATGACGTCCAGGTCGTCGAACTTCATGCCCGCTCTCTCCAGGACCTTCTTGGTGGCCGGCACCGGGCCCAGTCCCATGATCTCCGGCCTCACGGCGGCGAAGGCATACTGCACCAGGCGCATCCTGGGCTTGAGCCCGTATTCCTTGACTGCCTTCTCCGAGGCCAGGAGCACCCCGGCGGCGCCGTCGTTGAGTCCGGAGGCGTTGCCCGGGGTAACCCTCCCCTTGACCCGGAAGGGGGTACGCAGGTCCCGCATGCCCTCCAGGGTGGCGTCGGGGCGGGGCTGCTCGTCCCTGTCGGCCACCTTCCACCCGTTACCCGTCCACACGGTCATGGGCACCAGGAACTTAGCGATCTTCCCTTCGTCCAGGGCCTTCTTGGCCTTCTGCTGGGAGAGAAGGGCGTACTCGTCGCACATCTCCTTGGTGATGTCCGGGTACATGTCGTGCAGATTCTCGGCGGTCATGCCCATGTTCAGGGCGCTCTGGTCCACCAGCTTCTCCGCCAGGAAGCGGGGATTGGGATCGGCGCCCTGGCCCATGGGATGGCGGAACATGTGCTCCACTCCGCCGGCGATGACCAGGTCCGCGGCGCCCACTTGTATCTGCGAGGCCCCGAAGGCAGCGGCGGTGGCCGCGCCCGAGCACATGCGGTCCACGGCGCATCCGGGGGTGGTCACCGGCAGGCCGGCCAGGATGGCCGTGGTGCGTCCGATGGTCAGCCCCTGGTCCCCCCACTGGGTGGAGGCCGCCCAAATGTTGTCGTCGATCTTGTCCCTGGGCACCTCGGGGTTCCTCTCCAGGAGGGAGCGGATGACCTTCACCACCATGTCGTCGGCCCTGGTCTGGGCGAAGATGCCGTCCGGCCGCGCCTTCCCGAAGGCCGTCCGGCAGGCGTCGATAAGATAGACTTCCTGCAGTTCCCTGGCCATTACTTACCTCCTTCGGCGTGTAAGAGTCTGCTGGAACGGATTCCTATGGGGGCGAAGTTTATGTAAAGGGGACGTGGCGTGAAAAGGACCGGTCCCGCTTCTTCTGGAAGGATGATACGGGGGCGCGGAGTGAGATTTGCTTCGTCCATGGCTGCGACCTTACCCTGGTTATTAACTCGAACCGCCGTATTCCATTATAGATTTAACGGGGTTGAAAAGGCAACCGCTCTGTTTAGGCAGGATGATAGGGCGGTCTGTCATACTTTTTCCACTCTTAAAGCGCCTACTGAAACGACACAGCATTAATAATGTATTATGGAACCATGGATTTTATACTAGCGGAGCGCAGGTCTCCCACCCTGCACGACTTCCCCTACCGGGGACCGGCGCGCAAGTGCTACCACAAGTGGATAATAAACGTCACGCCCCCAGGAAAGGCGCACTGCATCCACGGCTGCCTGTACTGCTATGCCAGAGACGCCGTGTATTCCCGGTCCTCGGACCGGTGCATGCGCGTCTATGGCAACCTGTCCCAGGTGGTGGAGAGGGAACTGTCGGCGCTGGAGCTCTGCCCTCCGGTCTCCATCTCCAACGTCACCGACCCCTGCCAGGCGGTCCCCGAACTCAGGCGCGTGGTTCGGGAGCTGGTGGAGGTCCTGGTACGTTGGGGGGTGAGTTTCCACCTGATAACCAAGGGGGACCCTTCTTTCCTGGACGCCGTCGAGGGCTTCCCGGGCGGCGGCTTCTTTTTTCTGGAGGTCACTATCGAGGGTCCCCCGGAAGTGCTGCGCCTCCTCTCCCCGGCCGCGCCCCCCTACAAAAGGAGGCTGGAGGCCCTGGCCTGGGCGGCCTCCCGGGGACTACCCGCCGTACTCCGGCTGGATCCCTTCGTCCCCCATGTCTGGCGGGCCCTTTACGGTCCGGGGTGGAAGGAGCGCCTGGAGGGATTGCTCCGGGACGCGTCCCTCTCCGGGGCACGTCACGTGGTGAGCTCCACGGGCCGCTTCACCGCGGCCACCCGCAAGGCGCTGGCGGATGCCGTCGCCGCCCACTCGGAACACGAGGCCCGATCGCTCCTGGAGGACTACCGCTTCGACCGCTCCGCGACCTCCAGCGGCTACATGCTTCCCCCCGCCGGGCGCCTGGATTTCCACCGCCTCGCCGGCTCCGTCTCCGGGAGGCTGGGAATGACCTATGCCGTTTGCCAGGAATTACCATCCAGCGCCGCGGACTCCCCCGACCTGCCCCACTGCGAGGCCTTCCCCATGCCCTTCTCGCGGCGCACCGGTCCGGAGGAGTTCTCACCCGTCGAGGGATGCACCGCCAACTGCCACGTGAGCTGCGCGGGGCTGGACGACCCCCCCTGCGGCAGGCCGGGGCTGGCCCGTCCCGATCCCTTCACTCCCTCCATGCTCAAGCCCCAGAGGCAAAAAGGAAAGGAGGCGCCGTAGCGCCTCCTTTATAAGATTTGCTATTAGCCACCGGCGGATAGGGCTATTCAGGGGGTGGAATGTGCTGAGGTTATCTCATGCTATAGGGCATATGGGGTTGGCCGGCAGCTAATAGCGTAGGGCCTCGTTTCAAGGTTCAAAAACTTTTAGCCCCGGATGGGGCTTTAACTGACTATCCTACATATCGTCCCCACCCGTTGATTTGAAGTTATCAAAGATGGGTATAGGTGTCAAGTTGTCGGAGGGGCAAAATGGACGAAAAATTGATATAGATCAACCTCATCCGCCGGGATCTACGGTTACCGGAACGTAACCGAGGATGAACTCCGGCCCGGGGAGGTCATTTACCATTTGCCAGTTCCTTCCTGAGCCGCCTGGCCGCCTGTCGGACCAGCCTCATTTCCTCCCTCTCGAAGTCGAAGGATTGCTGCTTCCCCGCCTGTCCTCCGAGAACGGGAATGCGCCGGCGTCGCTCCCTCGTCGTCTCCAGGGCCTGCTCCACCCTAGCCTTCACCCTGCGGGAGAGCGCCTCCAGGTCCTCGGCCACCCCCCCACGCGGTGGGATGAGGCGAAGCTGCAAGGGTTCCGGCGGCTCCTCGCGAGGCACGAAGGGCAGCCTGCGGTCGCGCAGGGACTCCGGGGGCACCAGGACCTTGAGGGCGCCCGGTACTACCGAGAGCTCGATCACCCGGCCGGCGTCGAACTTGTAGACCTCCCCGTCGATCTGGGCGTAGGTGTCGGTCTTGCATTCCACACGCATCCGCCGCACCTGGTGGAAGGAGACCTTGCGGGAAAAGCCATGCCGCCCTCCCAGGCAGGCGAAGAGGAAGAGCACCAGCCCGTAGACGTTGGGCATCTCCCTGCCGATGGTCAGGCCCAGGATTCCGTCGTTCATGCGGGCCTCGGGATGTATCTTGATATACCTCCCGAACAGGGGGGCATTGCACAGGATGGCGATGAGCACCCAGTCCTCGAAAGTCTGGTCCTCGTAGTCGAAGCGGACGAAGTAGCGCTTTCTCTCCTCGAAGAAACATTTCTTCAGGCCGCTGTAGAAGTAGGCGGGGATGCGGAAGCGTTTCCACTTGTAGGCCCCGTCGGCGATCTCCGAGTCCACGCCCAGGCCAAAGGTTACCGCCGCGTAGCGATCGTCGTAGCGGATGAGGTCGATGGTGCGGCAAGTATTTCCCAAAATGGCCCGCAGGGCCTGCTCCTTGTCCTTACGGTCGTACCCCAGGTTGCAGGCGAAATCATCGGCCGTGCCCGCCGGGAACATGGCCAGCTTGAGCTGGGAGGACGGGACCTTCATGATCCCGTTGATGATCTCGTTGGTGGTACCGTCGCCGGAGACGGAGACTACCACGTCGAAATCCTCTGCCCACCTGACCACCATCTCCTCGGCGTGGCCGGCGCGCTCGGTGAAAAGGGCCTCATAGTCCACCCCGGCGCGCTTCAGGCGGTTGAGCAGCCAGATGCCCTCTTCCTGGGCCTTCCCGCCCCGGGACACGGGGTTTACGATGACCAGGTACCTGCGGTCTTCGACGGCTCCGGGCACGATAAGGTACCCCCTTCACGGATACGCCTGCGGCCGCTTCAGCCCAAGGTATCAACACGCATGGCGCAAAAAGCCTTGAATACAGGTGGGAACGGCGAGCCGGTCCCGGTGATTCAGGGAAATAGTACCACGCCCTTTACGGCTGGTAAACATTTTTGGCGCTCATGTTCGCATGCTCCAGAAATCTGCGCATGATCGGGCAGCGCGGTCTCGGAGCGGAAGGAGTCAGTCCTTCACGGGGAAGGATAGATCCCCTGGTGACCGCCGTCCATCCGGGACATCCCACGCCGCGCTATCCTCCTGCCGAGAGATAGCGGGGGAGGAAAGTCGGGCGAATCGAAGAAGCCGCAGCGATGAAGGCTGGAGACCGCCACGGAGAATGGAGCGCCTTGGAGCGTCTCGAATTATTACGCGTGGTCGGCGGACGCCACTAGGCGAGGGGCCATGCGGACGCCATGCCGGAAGGCTATACGGCTATAGGTTCCCGTCGTGCCCGGATTTTACAAGCCCTCGTCATGCCGGAAGTTCGGGCGCTCTATAGTATAATTCTTCCGGAAAGCGGCGGCGCCGGGCACTTGAAAGCCGGTTCCAATTACCATATATTACCATAAGGCGCCGGTACCAGTAAGGAGTGATCGCCTTGAAGATAGCCGTGACCGGGAAGGGAGGGGTGGGCAAGACCACCCTGGCCGGCGGCCTGGCCCGACTTCTGGCCGAGGAGGGCTACAACGTGGTGGCCGTGGACGCGGACCCGGACGCCAACCTGGCCTCCAGCCTGGGCATCCCCGAGGAGGAGATGGAGGGCGTGGTGCCCATCGCGGACATGAAGGAACTCATCGCCGAGCGCACCGACTCCAAGCCCGGCACCTTCGGCACCTACTTCAAGATGAATCCCAAGGTGGACGACCTCCCGGAGGCCCTCTCCAAGGTGCACAAGGGAGTGCGCCTCCTGGTCATGGGAACGGTGAAGGAGGGCGGCGGGGGCTGCGTGTGCCCGGAATCGGTGATGCTCAAGGCCCTCCTGCAGCACCTTCTCCTGGCCCGCAAGGACGTGGTGATCATGGACATGGAGGCGGGCCTGGAGCACCTGGGCCGGGGCACCGCCGGAGCGGTGGACGCCATGATTGTGGTCATCGAGCCCGGGATGCGCAGCCTGCAGACGGCCAGCTCCATCCGGAAGCTGGCCAGGGACCTCAAGGTGCGGCGCGTCTTCGTGGTCCTCAACAAGGTGCAGTCACCGGAGGAAGAGGAGCTGGTGCGCTCCCGCCTGGCCGGGATGCCCTTCCTTGGCTCCATATCCTACAACCAGAACGTCCGACGCGCCGACCTGGAGGGCACCAGCCCCTACGACGCAGACCCGGCCTTCGTGGATGAGATACGCCGCATCAAGGAAAGGCTTTTTCAGGAAATGGGAGCGGATTCATGAGTTTCATTATCCTCCATAAGGAGAACCTGGCCGAGCGCGTATATTCCGTAAGGGTACGCGCGGAAGGCATCGCCGCGCGGGCGCGGGCGGGGCAGTTCGTCATCCTCCGCCTGGACGAGCGGGGCGAGCGTTTTCCCCTCACCCTCTGCGACTGGGATGCCGGAGAAGGCTGGATACGCCTGGTTTTCCAGGTGGTGGGGCGCTCCACGGCCAAGCTCAGCCGCATGGAGGCCGGGGAGGAGATCCTCGACCTGGTGGGTCCCCTGGGCAGGCCCACGGAGATAGACCGCTTCGGGCACGTGGTCTGCGTGGGAGGCGGGGTGGGCATCGCCGCCATCTACCCCATCTGCCGGGAGATGCGCCGCGTCGGCAACCGGGTGACGGGCATCATCGGGGCCCGTACCGCCGGGCTGCTCATCCTGGAGGAGGAGATGGCCGGGGTCACCGACCGCCTGCTGGTGACCACCGACGACGGTTCCCGTGGGATATCCGGTCGGGTCACTTGGGCGCTGGAACAGGTCCTCCGGGAGGAGGGGGCGGACCTGGTCATGGCCATCGGCCCGGCGGTGATGATGAAGTTCGCCTCCGCGGTCACCCGGGAATTCAACGTCCCTACCAAGGTGAGCCTCAACTCCATCATGCTGGACGGGACGGGCATGTGTGGCACATGCCGGTGCGAGGTGGACGGCAAGACCCGCTTCGCCTGCGTGGACGGCCCGGAGTTCGACGGCCACCAAGTGGACTGGAACCTGCTGCTCGCCCGCCTGGACCAGTACCTGGAGGAGGAGGAGATAGCCCGCAACCAGCCCCTGTGAGTGGGGGGCGCCGTGTCCCTTCCCGCGTAGTAAGGAGGCCACCCTACCGGATCGGAGATCAGGATGCGCGTCCTCGTCTGCCCGGACAAGTTCAAGGGTTCCCTCACCGCCAATCAGGCAGCGGAGGCCATAGCCCGAGGGTTTTCCGAAGGATGGCCGGAGGCGGAATGCGTCCTCTGTCCCCTGGCCGACGGGGGGGAAGGCACCCTGGAGGTCCTGGTAAAGGCCACCGGAGGACGCCTGGTGGAGATGGAAGTCACCGGGCCGCTGGGCGAGAAGCGGAGGGCTCCCCTGGGAATCCTCGGGGACGGGACCACGGCGGTGGTGGAGATGGCCGCCGCTTCCGGCCTGGAGCTCATACCCCCGGACTGCCGGGACCCCCGGCGGACTACCACCGCCGGGACCGGGGACCTCATCCGCGGGGCCTTGGACATGGGCTTTCGGCGCATCATCGTGGGCATCGGGGGGAGTGGCACCAACGACGGGGGCACGGGGATGGCCTCCGCCCTGGGAGCCCGCTTCCTGGACGGGGAAGGAAACGAGCTTCCGCCCGGAGGGGGGAACCTGCACCGGCTGGAAAGGATCGATCTCTCGGGCCTGGACCCCAGGGTGCGCGAGGCGGAGATCATCGTGGCCAGCGACGTGGACAACCCCCTGCTGGGCCCGGAGGGAGCCTCGCGCGTCTACGCCCCCCAGAAGGGGGCCGGGCCGGAGGACGTGGAATTCCTGGAAAAGGGGCTGGCCCGCCTGGCGGAGGTGGCCTCCGCGCAGATCTCCATTCCGGCGCGGGAGGGAGGGCCGCGTTCCGGCGCGGACCCGGCCGCCGTCCCGGGAGCGGGAGCCGCGGGCGGGCTGGGCTTCGGGCTCACCGTCTTCCTGGGGGCAAGGATAAGGCCGGGCATCGAGGTGGTCATGGAAGCGGTGGGCTTCGAGGAACTCCTCTCCTCCTGCCGGCTGGTGATCACCGGGGAGGGCAGGCTGGATGCCCAGACGGCGCACGGCAAGACGGTGAACGGCGTGGCCCGGAAAGCGTCGGAAAGGAAGGTGCCCGTCCTGGTCCTGGCCGGGGAGATAGTCCCCGGGGCGGAGGAGCTGCACCGCAGCGGAGTCACGGCCATGTTCTCCATCGCCGGGGGACCCCTGTCCCGGCATGACTCGCTGCGGCACGCCTACCGCCTCCTCTCCGCCATTTCCCGGGAGACAGCCCTGCTCCTGAAAGCTTTCTCCCCCTGACCGGCGCCCGCAGGAAACGAGCTTCCGCTGTGCTATAATCGCAGCGTGGTTACCTGTTTTCTACCTGGAGGAAAAATGCCCGGACCCGCCAGACTCTTCCCCCGCATCGCGCTGGGGTTCCTGGTTTTCCTGGTCCTCGGGCTTTTCCCCGGCTGCGGGAAGCGGGCGGCTGAGCCGGCCGCGCCGGCGGAGGGGACGGGAAGGCCGCAGGTGATAAACTTCTGGCAGCCCGGGTGACCCCCCTGCAGGGAACTCGAGCCCGTGCTGGCCCGACTGGCAAAAGAATACGAGGGGAAGGTGGATTTCACCGACTACAACATTTACGAACACACGGAGAAAGCTTCCACCTTCCGCATCTCGGCCACGCCCACCCTCGTCTTTCTGGACCGCAACGGGAACGAGGTTTCCCGTCTCGTGGGTTACCAGGCCGAGGAGAGGATACGTGCCCACATCGAACCTCTGCTCGCCGAGTGAGGGAAGGGCGAACCCGCGGTGAGGGACCGCCCTCCAGAGGAAGGGAAGGCGCAAGGATGAACGTCCTGGTGGATCGCTTTTCGAGGCGCATCGACTACCTTCGCCTGGCGGTGACCGACAGGTGCAACCTGCGGTGCGTCTATTGCATGCCTCCGGAAGGCGTTCCCCGCCTCGACCACAAGGAAATCCTCACCTACGAGGAGATACTGCGCTTCCTGCGGGTGGCGGTAAGGGCGGGCATCGGCAAGGTGCGACTCACCGGGGGAGAACCCCTGGTGCGCAAGGACGTGGAACAGCTGGTGGAGGGCATCGCTGCCCTGCGCCCCCGGCTGGACATCTCCCTCACCACCAACGGGACCCTCCTGGCCGGAAAGGCGGAAAGCCTGGCCGCCGCCGGTCTCAAGAGGGTCAACGTGAGCATCGACTCCCTTAACCCGGAGACCTACCGCCACCTGACCCGCGGGGGCGACCTCTCCTCGGCCCTGGAGGGTGTGGAAGCGGCCCTGGAGGCCGGGCTGGACCCGGTGAAGATAAACGTGGTGACCCTGAAACACCTGAACGACGAGGTGGAGGGCTTCCTGGACCTGGTATACAGGCTGCCGGTCCACGTGAGGTTCATCGAGTACATGAGCCCCTGCGGCGCTGTGGACGCCTCCTATTTCGTATCCAACCGGGAGATCCAGACCCGCCTGCTGCGCCATCGATCCCTGGAGGAGGCTCCCTCACCCGCAGGCGCGGGCCCCGCCCGATATTACCGGCTGCCCGGGGCACGGGGCATGGTGGGCTTCATCTCCCCCGTAAGCTCGCACTTCTGCCCGGAGTGCAACCGCCTGCGCCTCACCGCGGAGGGCAAGATGAAGCCCTGCCTCTTTTCCTCGGACGAAGTGGACGTGAGGGAAATACTCCGCGGCGGCGCGGACGACCGGGAGAACGAGGAGGAGATCTACCGGGCCATCCTCACGGCCCTGGAGAAGAAGCCCCGCGACCACGGCGGTATGGCATCTTTTTCCAGGACGAACATGTCCCGCATCGGCGGATGATCCCTCCTCCGGCGGGGATTTAAATGCCGGACGGCGCCCGGGGAGCTGGAATCACCACCTCCACGGGCGAGGAGAAGGGGCGGGACTTCGGACCACGGAGGTCGCTGGAATGTCGGACACCGGCGAGGGCAAAGCGCCTGAAGGCCTCACCCACCTGGACGAGCGGGGAAGGGCCAGGATGGTGGACGTGAGCGGAAAACCGGTCACCGTCCGCGAGGCCCTGGCCCGGGCCCGGGTGGTCATGAAACCCTCCACCTTGAAGCTCATCCTCTCCGGGGAGGTGGAAAAGGGAGACGTACTGGCCGTGGCCCGGGTGGCGGGCATCATGGCCGCCAAGCGTACCGGGGAGCTTATTCCCATGTGTCACCCTATCGCCGTCAGCTCGGTGGAGACCGATTTCCAGGTGGACGAGGCGGACTCCTCCATAACCGTGCTGGTGACGGTGAGGACCCGCGACCGCACCGGGGTGGAGATGGAAGCCCTTACCGGTGCCGCCGTTGCCGCCCTGACCATCTACGACATGTGCAAGGCGGTGGACCGCTCCATGACCGTGACCGACCTGCAGCTCCTGAAGAAAACGGGCGGACGCTCGGGGACCTTCACGAGAGGAGGCGAAGATGACCCGCGGTGAGGTCGTGGCCGTTTGCGTGAGCGCGGAAAAGCACGTCCAGAAGGAGGAGGTGGAGGAGGTTCTCCTGGTGGAAAACCTGGGCATCCAGGGCGACGCCCACGCGGGATTCGGCCATCGCCAGGTGAGCCTGCTCGCGGAAGAGAGCGTGGACAAGATGCGGGCCAGGGGGCTCAAGGACCTCAAGCCTGGCGCCTTCGGGGAGAATCTGCTCACCCGGGGCTTGGAACTCACCCGGCTGAAGGTGGGCGACCGCCTGCGCGTGGGAAGGGACATCCTCCTCGAGGTGACCCAGATAGGCAAGGAGTGCGTGGACCGCTGCGCCATCTACTACGCCGCCGGCGACTGCATTATGCCGAGGGAGGGAATCTTCGCCCGTGTCCTCAAGGGCGGCAGGGCGAGGGCGGGAGACCGCATCGAGGTGCTGGAGGAAAGCGGCAGCGGCCGGGAAGCGGTGGAGGAGAGATGAGCGGAAAGGGAAGGGGTGAAGACGCCTCGCGGGAAGGCCCCTTCCGGGTAGCCATTCTCACGGTGAGCGACAAGGGCGCCGCCGGGGAACGGGAGGACCTTTCCGGCCG
The DNA here is from genome assembly GCA_030019255.1 of Actinomycetota bacterium. Lineage (NCBI taxonomy): Bacteria > Bacillati > Actinomycetota > Actinomycetota bacterium. The sequence goes on along the minus strand of JASEFK010000005.1, from coordinate 15,964 downwards.
GGCGGTGGAGGAGGTGGCCTTACGGGAGGGCTGGAAGGTGGAGGCGCGGGAAATAGTCCCCGACGAGGCGGTGATGATCGAGGAGCGGCTCCGGTATTTCTGCGACCGCCTGCGCGTGGACCTGGTGCTCACCACCGGGGGGACGGGAATGAGCCCGCGTGACGTGACCCCCGAGGCCACGCGCCGGGTGGTGGAAAGGGAGGCCCCCGGCTTCGCCGAGGCCATGCGGGCCGCCTCCCTCAGGGTCACCCCCCACGCCATGCTCAGCCGCGCGGTGAGCGGCATACGGGGTTCCACCCTCATCGTCAACCTGCCCGGAAGCCCCCGGGGAGCGAGGGAGAACCTGGAGGTCATCATCCCCGCCCTGCCCCACGGCCTGGAGAAGTTGCGCGGCGACACCGGCGAATGCGCCGAATGAGGGCGCCCCGCACCTCGCGCGTGGCAAGGCAGGTCGCATACGGAGGGCCGGGTATCCCGGAGGGGGTTAGGCCCGGGGCCGCGACCGGCTGTTCAGTGTCACTGGTATAGAGCAACATCCTCATGGAGCCCGAGACGTCGGTTAGGCACGGGGCCGCGACCGGCTGTTCAGTGTCACCGCCGTTGACGGAAAAGGTAAATTCCCCGGTTAACAAAGGCAAATTTGAAAAGGAGGGGGAAAGGGTTATAATATCCCTGTCCTTCGCCCTGTCGGGAGCATGGAACGGGAGCAAGACCGGAGGTAATCGTGCTTACCAGGCGGTTCATAAAGATGATCGAGACCAGGGCGGACAAGGTGGCCAAGCTCTGGTTGAAGGAAGTCCGGCAGTCCAAGTACACGCCCACCTACCACCACTTCCCGGAGGAACTGCTCTTCGAGAGGGCGATGGCCGTCTACGAGCGGCTGGGCTACTGGCTCAGCCCGGAGACCCAGAAGGAGGAGATCCGCCACTTCTACATGAACCTCGGCCAGAGGAGATTCCAGGAAGGGTTTCGCCTGGAAGAGGTGATCATGGCCCTCATCCTCCTCAAGCGCTACCTCTGGCTGGAGGTGCTCTCCGAGGGGCTCACCCAGACCAACCTGGAGCTCTACCAGGCCCTGGAGCTTAACAACCAGGTAGTCCTGTACTTCGACCGCGCCATCTACTACACCACCCTGGGGTATATGGAGGCCCTGGAGGCGGCGCGGGCCGTTAACCAGTAAGAAATCCCGGTAAGAACCTTAAACCCCGCGCATAACCAGGGAGGATATCTTGGAGCTCATCCTGCTGCGACACGGGGAGACGGAGTTCAACCGGGCGGACGTCTTCCGGGGACGCGTGGACCTGCCCCTCAACCGGAGGGGAAAAAGGCAGGCCCAGTCGGCGGCAGCCTACCTCTCTCACCTCTCCTTCCAGGCCTTTTACTCCAGCCCCCTGCGGAGGTCGGTGGAGACCGCCTCCGCGGTGGCCGAACCCCATGGGGGAAAGGTGGAAACCCTGGACTCATTCATCGACGTGGATTACGGCATGTGGAGCGGGAAGAGCGTGGACGAGGTCCGCGAGGGCTGGCCGGAGGTCTTCCGCCTCTGGGTGGAGGACCCCGGGAAGGTGACCTTCCCTGGTGGAGAATCCATGCCGGCGGTGCGCAGGAGGCTGAAAGCCGGCCTGGAGCGCCTGGCACACGACCACTCGGGAAGAGTGCTCCTGGTGGGGCACAAACTCATCAACCGGCTGATAATCTGCATTGTGCTGGGCCTCCCCACCTCGGGGATATGGAGGGTGGACCAGGCCAACGGGGCCATCAATGTCATCACCCGCGACCAGGGGGGCTGGATGCTGCGCCGCATGAACGACACCGCACACCTGAAGGGCCTGGAGAGCGCCGACCAGCGAACCTGAACCCCGCGCCCACGCCTCTCTTCCGTTGGGGTATAATTATCCCGACATGGATGCGGCGGTACGAAGCGGGAAAATAAAAAGCGTGGCCACCACGGTGGACTATACGCTGCGCAAGCGTTCCGTCCTGCGCGACTTTCGCGCCGGGCGGCTCTCGGTTTACGACGTCTGCGACGCCCACCCGGAGATCCGGCGCATCGCCAGGAACGTGGGCGAGGATACACGGTTCACCTGCCCCATCTGCCGCCGGGAGAAGCTACGCCTGCTCAACTTCGTTTACGGCGACGAGCTGAACTACGACAACGGGAGGGTTTTCCCCACCCGCACCATCTTCAACGGGCTGCGGGAGAAGTACCGCAGCTTCACCTGCTACGTGGTGGAGGTCTGCATAGGATGCTGCTGGAACCACCTGGTGCGCAGCATCCGCTTTGAAAACTCCGGAGGAGAGCAAGATGTGTGAATCCCATGCCTACCTGCTGGAGGGCGACCAGGAGAAACTGGTCATGGAGGACGTGGTGAACATCAGGGAGGAGGGCGGGAAGGTCCACCTCTCCAACATCATCGGGGAGGAAAGCGTCCTGGAGGCGGAGATCGCGGCCATCACCTTCCTGGACCACAAGGTACTCCTTCGCCCCCGTTCCTCTTGAGAACCCCCCGGCCGGAAGCGAGCCCATGCCGGTCCGCGGGCCGTTCCTCGTCCGGTGGATCTCCTTTTTCACGGGGAGCGGGCACGCCGACCCCGCTTCCGGCATTCATACCCGCCGACCTCGCCCCCGGGGTCCTTCAGGGAGGGTCCGGGCTTCCGGTGATCATCATCCGCAACGCAGCCCCTTCCCCGCTTCCTGTTACCCCTCCGCGGACCTCTTTTTCCTGCCCCGCAAAAGGAAGTGGACCACCAGGTATATCAGCGCCGCCAGCACCAGCCAGGGCAGGGCGTAGAAGATGCCCAGCGCCAGGACGCGCATGCCGCGGGCGAAGGCCCGGAAGGCGCGTCCCACCGAGTCCCAGAAGCCGCCTGCTTCCCCGGGCCCCACCTCGTCCACGGAGAGGGTGAGGGTGGAATACTGCACCTGGCGGTCCAGGAAGTTCATGCGCCCCTGCACCCGCTCCTTCTCCAGCTGCACCGAGGAGAGATGTTCCCTTATGGTGACCATCTCCTGCACCGTTTTCGCCTGCCCGATGAGAGAGAGGTAGAAGGCCTCCTCCGCTTGCAGGTGCCGGAGCCTGGCCTCCAGGTCCACATACTCCGCGCTCACGTCGCTGGTGTTCACCTGGCTGGAGATGATCTTCCCCAGGGCGGAGATATCGGTCATGGTCCGGTCGAACGCCTCCGCAGGGACGCGCAGGGTAAGGGTGGCGTGGACCAGTCCCTCGTCGTCGCGGCGGGAACTCTCGTCCTGCACGTAGCCCCCGGCGGCGGTGACCAGGGCCACGGCGTCCTCGCGTATCTTCGCGTATCCTCCCCGCTCCGCCTCCATCTTCACCTGTCCGTTCCTGATCACCCTGGCCTGGAGTTCCGGCAGGGTGGATGCACCGGTTCCTTCCGCGGTGGAGATGGAAGCCGGTTCCTGGGTGGAGACCTCCTCGGGGAGAAGGGATAAGCCTGTCTCACCGCCGTTTTCCAGGGACCCCTCCCCCGTGCCGCTGGAAGCTTTCTCTTCCCTCCCCCCGCAGCCCACCGCCGCCAGCAATATCGTTGCTGAAAGGACCACCGCTATCCCTGCCAGAAGTTTCCATCTCCATTTTCTTCCGTCGCCCATGGCCGTCTCCTTCCCCGCGACCGCCGTCCTAACCCGGCTCTCGAATACCGCCCTTTACAAGGATTGATGCCCCTTCCCATCCAATTGTTCCCCTTCCTCCCCTTTCTTTGTGCACGCCGGAGCGCGGGCCGGGTGGAGGGTCCTGTAAGGCAGGTCACGCCAATCGTTTGCCTGCCATACGCGTGAAAGCGGGAACATTCGCGAAACCACAGGGGTGGAAAGGTGACGCCGCCTTAATCCGGGGGGGACCAGGTGCAGCGGCGTTCCGTCATGTTAAAATACCGCCAAAAAGGAGCGAGCCATGGAGAGCGAGGGAAAACGGGAAAAGCACAGGCGCGGTTCCGGGTTGCCTCGGCGTCCCATGCCCGAGCAGGATCCCCGGGCAAGGACTGGGAACTTCCAGGAGGTGGCCCTGGGTTACCGGGAGGAGGACGCAGTGGCCGAGGCCTCGCGCTGTCTGCAATGCCGCAAGAAACCCTGCGTATCCGGGTGCCCGGTGGAAATTGACATTCCCGCCTTCATCGCTGCCATCGAGGAGGGCGATTTCCGGGGAGCGGCCGCCAAGCTCAAGGAGAAGAACAACCTCCCCGCCATCTGCGGCCGGGTGTGTCCCCAGGAGACGCAGTGCGAAGCAGTCTGCACCCTGGGCAAGAAGGGAGAGCCGGTGGCCATAGGCCGCCTGGAGCGCTTCGCCGCCGACTTCGAGGCGGCGCAGGGGGACCTCCCAGCTCCCCACATCCTCCCGCCTACCGGCAAGCGGGTGGCGGTCATCGGCTCCGGGCCGGCGGGGCTGACCTGCGCCGGGGACCTGGCCCGCATGGGTCACCGGGTTACCATCTTCGAGGCCCTCCACGCCCCGGGAGGTGTCCTCACCTACGGCATCCCGGAATTCCGACTGCCCAAGGCCATCGTGGAGAGGGAGGTGGAGTACATCCGCAGCCTGGGGGTGGAGATCCTCCTAGACCAGGTCATTGGGTGCAGCACCACCCTGCAGGAGCTCCTGGATTCCGGTTTCCACGCCGCCTTCATCGGCATCGGGGCCGGGCTTCCCATGTTCATGAACATCCCAGGGGAGAACCTCAACGGGGTATACTCGGCCAACGAGTACCTCACCCGCTCCAACCTCATGAAGGCCTACCTGTTCCCGGAGTACGACACCCCCATCAGGCGGGGCCGGAAGGTGGCGGTCATCGGGGGAGGAAACGTGGCCCTGGACAGTGCCCGCACCGCCCTGCGCCTGGGGGCGGAGGAGGTGACCATCGTCTACCGCCGCTCCCGGGCGGAGATGCCCGCCCGGGCCGAGGAGGTGGCCCACGCAGCCGAGGAGGGGGTGCTCTTCAAGTTCCTCACCCTCCCCCAGCGCATACTGGGGGAGAAGGGATGGGTGAGGAGCATGGAGTGCATCCGCATGGAGCTGGGCGAGCCGGACGAGAGCGGCAGGCGGCGCCCGGTGCCGGTGCCGGATTCCGAGTTCGAGATGGAGGTGGACCTGGTGATCATGGCCATCGGCACCCGGGCCAACCCCCTGCTCCCCTCCACCATACCCGAGCTCAGGTTGAATAAGTGGGGGTACATCGACGCCGACCCCGAGACCGGGCAGACCTCCATCCCCAACGTCTTCGCCGGCGGGGACATCGTCACCGGGTCGGCCACGGTCATCGAGGCCATGGGCGCCGGCAAGCGCTCCGCCCGGGCCATCCACCGCCTGCTCACCGGGGAGGAGCCCCCCTTCTGAGGCCGGCGATTTCAAGTACCCGCCGCGGAGACCGGAACCGGTACATTGCCTTATAATAAGTTGCCTTATAATAAGTTTTGAAGTCGTGCCCCTACTCGAAGGTCAGGTCGGCTTTTTCATCGGAAAGAGGTGAGTCGGATGGGATTTTTTGACAAATTGAAGGAGCAGGCCTCCATCCTGGGAGCCCAGCTCGACCAGGCCCTGGACACCACCAAGCAGAAGGCCCAGATAGGCTCCCTGCGCAAGCAGAGGACGGAGCTGGTCACCCAGCTTGGAGAGGCCCTGCTCAACCAGTTCCGCCAGAACCAGGTCGATCCCGGCACGCTGCGACCCCAGGTGGACCAGATCTTCAACCTAGAGTGGCAGATTATCGACCTGGAAAAGCAACTGGAAGCCCAGAGGCAGGTCGCCCAGCAGGCACCCGTTCCAGGCGCCCCGCCGGCAGCGACGGCGCAGGCGGCACCTCCCCCGCCTCCTCCGGCCGCGGCGCCGACACCACCCCAGGCGGCTGACCAGGCGAGTGCCGTCGTCTGCCCTTCCTGCGGCGGAGAGGTTCCCGCCGGGTCGGCCTTCTGCCCCAACTGCGGAGCCAGGATAGGCGGATAGCAGCGGCGCTCATGTTGCCTCCAGGAAAGGCGGGCTCGCGGCTGCGGGTCCCGGTGCTTCTCCTTTCAGCCGTCCTGGTGGCTTCCACCATCCTCTGCGCGGCGGGGTGCGGCCGCGAGTCACCGGAGGCCACCGTTTACCATTTTCTGGGTGCGGTGCAAGCCCAGGATTTCTCCACCATGCGCTCCTTCGTAAACCCCGAGGCCAGGCAAAAGGTGGAGGGCGAGGAGAAAACGCGCCGGGAATGGGAGGAGATGCGACGACGCTTCCTCGACGGTACGCCGGATTGGCGCTTCCGCTTCGAGAACTTGGAGCTGAGCTCCCGGACCCTGGATCCCGAGCACGCGCTGGTGACGTTTGTCGGCGGTAAGTGCACCCATTACCGGCTCAAGAACGACCGCTGGGTGAAGGAAGGCGAGATCGACTTTTCCCGGGAGGAGTTCGTCCCCCTGTACCTGGCAAAAAGGGGCGGGGAATGGTACCTGGAGGCACTGGACCTTTACGTCCTTTACGCGCTGGAAATCGCTTGCCGGCACTGAACAGATAAAGATCATGGCATGCACAACTCGTGCGAGGGGAAGCCGGAAACCACGCGGAGGCCTGGAGCGTCATAGCCCATCGGGGACCACCCGACCGGGCGCACCGGAAAAGGGAAGGGTTGCCCGAGTCCTCCGGAGCTCGGAAAACGGCTCACGGTGCCCGTGAGGGCTTCATTCGGCAAACCATGCCGGGGCAAAAGGGATTCCTCCCCCAGCCGGCAAAGATTTCAACGGCGCGGGACTTTAACATTGGATCAGCGCGGGGTATATGATGGTATGCAGGAATATACCCGTCAGAGAACCAGGGATAGCACTGGATTCCGGCAGTGGATTTCCTCCCGCTCCTAAAGGGTAGTGTAGCCGAAAAGGACCGCGTCTGGATGAGATGGCCGGTCCGGCTGGAAACTATGAAGTGGGGGGCGGGGATGCAGTTTTCATCGCGCGGAACGGAAAGTGCGAGCTGCATGGGAAGAGGGAAGAGGGAAAACCTTCCAAGGAACGGCGAGTAGGAAGAGGAGGGAGACTTGCGCTGTCCTAACTGCGGTTACCAGAACCCCGAGGGCCGCCGCTACTGTGAGGAGTGCGGCGAGAAGATAGCCGGGTTCGAGGCCGCCAAGGCCAGGGCCCGCAGGAAGACCATGCGCGAGGCGGCCCGCCTGCGGCTGGAGCTGGAAAGGGAGGGGGTTGACCGGGCGGAGGTAGAAAGGCGCCTGCGCCGAGTGCAGCGGCGCCGGCCTTCGCTGGTAAGCGGCGTGGTCCTTCTCGGCGTCATCGTCCTGGTCGTGGTGCTCGTCCTGGCCTTCACCGTGTTCTCCGGCGGGGACAGCGCCCCGGAGAAGGCGGTCAAGGACTTCTACCGGGCCATAAAGGACAAGGACGTCATGGCCTACCTCAAGCTGACCGAGCCCGAGGTATACAAGCTGGCCCAGAAGGGAGAATACGAGCCCGATCCCTACACCGAGGGCATCGACTACGACTCCTACGTGGTGGAGGACCTGAAAACCCGCCTGGTGAAGGAGGAGGGCGACTACGCCGAGGTGGAAATCGTGGGGGGCTACTTCGAGGGTTTCTACCGGGACGGTGCCCGGAGCGGCGGAGTCGATTTCTCCCAGCACCCCCGGCTGGTCCGGCTGGTCAAGGTGGAGGGCAGCTGGGTGATCCAGGATTACCCCACCGCCAAGCTCCCCTACCTGGTGGAGGAGATGGAGCTCTCGGCGCCGGAGTTTCCCGAAGTACAAGAGGGAGGAGAAACTACGGATTAATTCAGGGCTCGTGCGATTCGGGGCCCTGACCCCCGGAAGCCCGGCGGGAAAGACGGATGCATCGCATGGCCTTCCTGGGCGGGACCAGGACAGGTGAGCGATTGAACGACAGCCGCTTCCCGGGCGGAAAGCGTTAAGTGCTGACAGCCCGCGGCGCTTAATCTATACTTATACGGAATTTATAGGTTTATAGGGAAACTCACGCGGACGCCGGCACGGAAGGGGCGTACGGCGCGAGAAAAGGCCATCCCGATCGAAGACGAAAGGCGAGGGAACGAAATGATCGACGCGCGAGCCAGGCGGTTGCTCCTCTACTTCGCGGCCGCCCTGCTTTTCTTCCTTCTCGCCGGATGCGCCGGTTGGCAGAGCGGGTCCTCCTTCAGGGACGAGTTCGACCCCGCGGACAGGAGCCCGGTCACCGCGGTGAAGAAGTGGTTCAAGTCCATGGAATGGAAGGAGGGGGAGGACGGGTCGCGCAACCCCGACAACGGCCGTGACTTCGCCTATTTCCTCGAGGTGGTCAACCCCGAGATGCTCCTGGATTCCACCGGGCAATTCATCGGGGCCGAACAGCTCCGGGACCTGGAGGACAGGTGGAACTCCCGGGAGTGGGAGGTGGAGTTCAGCGAGGTGGTCCTGGAGGAGGGCGAGATGGTGGACGGGGAGCGCGCGGTGGTAAAAATAACCGACGGGAAGATCCGCTACATCGGGGAGAAGATGTTCGGCACCGTGGAGTACAAGATAGACAGTTTCAAGGACAAGAAGGGCGAGATCTACCTGAGCTGGTACGAGGACCCGGTCAACGACCCCCTCCTCCAGGTGGCCCAGATGGACGAATACCGGGAGCGCTTCGCGGACATCGCCGGCAAGGGCCGCTGGGTGGTGGTGGGCGGCCTGGACCTCTCCGAGGAAAAATCATGGGGTAAGCAGGCTCAATAATCCGCCCTGCCCGGTTGCCGGGCCGGGGACGTCCTGCCAGATGCTGGAATCCAGGCCATCTAGCACCCGCGAAAAACGTTCTTCCCGCCCGAACGGTACTGTAGCCTGCGTGGAATCCTGTCCCCGCTGGATCCTCCCGCAACCCGGGCGGTTTACCTACCGTCGAGTCCTCCCTGCCCCGGGTGACCCCCGTACCGGAAAAGACGCGGGAAAGGTACCGGAAGTCCATCCCCGCGGGGCAGGCATGGTCAATCCAGCCATATTATCTCCGGTCGGACGCCCTTCTCGTCCACCTCCAGGACGGCGTAGGAAAGTCGCCGGGAGAACCGGCGGTCGTTTGGAGTGCCGGGGTTCACCAAAAGAACTCCCTTCCTCTCCTCCAGGTGGGCGGAATGGGTATGCCCGTAGACCACCGCGTCCACCCCGGTGAAGCGGGAGAGCACCCGGCGCTCGATGCCTAGGGGCGGCCCACCTCCGTGGGTGATGCCTATTCGCTTCCCCTCCACCTCCACCACCCTGGTCTCCGGCAGCACGGACCTCACACTGGGATAGTCCATGTTCCCGGCCACGGCGACCACCGGACCCATCTCCTGCAGCCGGTCCAACACGGAGATGTCCACCAGGTCCCCGGCGTGCAGGATGAGGTCCGCCCCGCGCAGGGCCTCCACCAGCGCGGGCGGAAGATCCTCCCCCACCTTCGGAATATGCGTATCCGAGATGGCCACTATCTTTTTCATCGTTTCCTCCCTCACCGGTCCGCGGGCGGGAATCGACCCACCCCTGGTAAGGTCGCGGAGAATGAGCTTTTTTCATTCCTCGTGGCGGTGATGAACTGATTATACCCCGCCCCTTCACGCCCCGGGGACAGGAATTGCAGGCTCCTTCCCGGCCCTTCCCTGGAACGGCCAGGCCGAAAGGAGACACGGTCCCTCCCGAATACCGGCCCGGGAAGTACCGCCCGACCCTGGTGTATAATGTTTCCGGACCGAGGGAGAACCGGGATGATCCACAAGAGGAAGAAGGAACTGCGCCGGAAGGTCCAGGAGCTTCGCGACGCCCTTCCCCCGGATAAGAGGAAGGAGCTCTCCGAACGCATCGCCGAGAACTTGTGGTCGATACCCGAGTTCGCCGCCGCGCAAACGGTGCTCTTCTTCATCTCCTTCCGCAGCGAGGTGGACACTTTGCCCATGATCCGGCGCGCCCTCGAGGAGGGGAAGCGGGCCTGTGTTCCCTGCACCAACGCGGACGACAAATCCATGGTGGCCTCTCAGCTCCTGGACCTGGAAAACGACCTCCGCATGGGCAACTACGATATCCTGGAGCCCAAGCACGAGTGCCTGCGCCCCGTCCCCCCGGAGGAGATAGACGTGATCCTCATGCCCGGGGTGGCCTTCGACCTCACCGGCGGCAGGCTGGGCTACGGGGGAGGCTATTACGACCGTTTCCTGGAAAAGTGCAGCCCCCGCTGCAAGCTCATAGCCGTGGCCTTCGAGCTGCAGATCGTGGAACACGTACCCTGCGCCGACCACGACCGCCACGTGCACAAGATCGTCACCGAGGAACGGGTCATCGACTGCCCCTCCACCTGCATCCTCCACTGAAGCAACGAGGGCCGCCCAGTGCATGCATTTTTCTCCGAAGCGGTCAAGGATCGTGCGGTTGCCGAAGGGCAGGGGAAGGAGCGAGCGGCGGTTGCCGGCATCGATCCATGCAGCGAGGGAAAGGGGGGAGATATGGAAATCCGGGGAAAAAAGGCGCTGGTCACCGGCGCGGCGAGCGGCATCGGCAGGGCGACGGCCATCGCCATGGCCGAGCGGGGCGCCCGGCTTTTCATCACCGACATCAATGAACCGGGCCTCGAGGACACCCGGCGCAGGATCGAGGAGGGCGGGGGCGAAGTCTGCCTTTCCAGGGCATTAGACATATCGGATTATGCTGCGGTGAAGGCGCTGGCGAGCGAGATTCACTCGAAGTTCGGGCCCCTGGACATCCTGGCCAACGTCGCCGGGGTGGCGCTCTTCTCGCAGGTCGAGGACATGACCCACGAACAGTGGGAAAGGGTGGTGAACGTCAACCTGTGGGGTCCCTATCACACCATCGAGTGCTTCGTTCCGGAGATGGTGCGCGCCGGAAACGGCGGCCATATCGTCAACGTCTCCTCGGCCGCCGGAATCATAGGGCTGCCGTGGCACCTGGTGTATGCCGGTACCAAGCATGCCTTGGTCGGTACCTCGGAGGTCCTCCGCTTCGACCTCCGCAAGCACGGGATTGGGGTCAGCGTGATACTTCCGGGAGCGGTGAATACCGGGATCATCGACACGGTGGAGATAAACGCCGACCCGGAGGCCTGCTCGAGGGGGCGAAACCTCTTCAGGAGGCACGCCGACCCTCCCGAGAAAGTCGCCGACCTCATCGTCAGGGCCATCGAGAAGAACAGGTTCATGGTCATCACGGCCGCGGACGTCAAGCTGCTGTATCTTCTCAAGCGCGTTTTCCCTCCGATGTACGACCTCGTGATGCGCTTCATGACCTGGTGCGTGGACCGGTTCCTGACCCGGGAACGCCTCCCCTCCCAGGGTTGACCGGGATGCCGCTTCACGGCGACCTTTCAAGGCCGTTTCATGGCCCGTCGCCAACCGGTATTTTCCTTAAAAACCTTCCTCCCTTCACCCCGATGTTTCCCCGCCTTACCCCGTGAGGTATAATCAACCAGGGCTTTTCGCCGCTTTTTTCACGAGAACAGGGGTGATCAAGACTTGGAGGAGAACCATGCCCGGCAAGGAAGGGCGCAGGCGGCTCGGCCGCAGGGAGATCCTCATCTTCCTGGCCGTTCTGGGCCCCGGCATCATCGTCAACATGGTGGACACCGATGCCGGGGGCATCGCCACCTATTCCGTGTCCGGGGCCCGCTACGGGTATAATCTCCTCTGGGTCCTCACCGTAACCGCCGTCTTTCTGGCCCTCATCCAGGAGATGATCGTCCGCCTGGGCACCGTTACCGGCAAGGGACTGGCCGCCCTCATCCGGGAGCGTTTTTCCCTGCGGGTCACCGCCCTGGTTATGCTGGCTCTGCTCTTCACCAACTTCGCCAACACGGTGTCCAACTTCGCCGGGCTGGCGGCCAGCCTGCAGCTGTTCCATCTCCCGCCCCTGATCGCCATACCTCCCCTGGCCTTCGCCGTGTGGTGGCTGGTGGTCAAGGGCACCTACAAGCGAGTGGAAAAGATCTTCCTGGTGGTCAGCCTGGTGTACATCGCTTACTTCATCTCCGCCTTCCTAGCCGGTCCGGACTGGTCGGAGGTGGGAAAGGCCCTGGTGGTGCCCAAGTTGAGCATGGAGACCCCTTACCTGGTCCTCGCGGTCACCAACATCGGGACCACCATCGCCCCCTGGATGCTCTTTTACCAGCAGTCCTCCATCGTGGACAAGGGGCTGGACGCCGAAAAGATGGGCTACGAGCGGGCGGACACCCTGGTTGGGGTGTTCTTCGCCGTGGTGGTGGGGATGTTCATCATCATCTGCTGCGCGGCGGCCTTTTACTACAAGCCCGGCGTGGGGGCCATAAACATAACCACCGCCGAAGAGGCGGCAGTCGGCTTGGCTCCCGTGGCCGGAAAATACGCTTCCTACCTGTTCGGCTTCGGGCTCTTCGCCGCCTCTCTCTTCGCCGCATCCATCCTGCCCTTGACCACCGCCTACACGGTGTGCGAGGCCTTCGGCTGGGAGGCCACCCTCGACCGCCCCTACCGGGAAGCGCCCCAGTTCTACCTCACCTACACCCTGTTCATCATGGGAAGTGCCCTCCTGGTGATGATTCCCAGGATCAACCTGGTGTTCATCATGGTAGCCTCGCAGACCCTGAATGGTGTGCTGCTCCCGGTCATCGTCACCTACATGATGATCCTGGCCAACGACCGTGAATTGATGGGAGAATATGCCAATACACCACGCTTCAACGCGCTCATGTGGTTAGTGGTGGTGGTGCTTTATATCATCAACCTGGCCATGATCGTCTCCACCTTCCTTCCCTCGGGATGAGGAGGTCACTGGCGGTGATATGCCTGCCACTTTTTACCATATAATACGGGGGTGAAGGCAGTTTGGAGAAGAGAAAAATCCATGCAAAAGGCCCGTTCACGCTGTCGTCCGTCCTTGCACCCGCTTTCCCCACCGGGATGACGGGGTGACCTTATGATCAATGGTGCGGCATCGGGTTCTTTCCGGAACGGCGGGAAGGGCCGCTGTGAAAAAGGGGTGGTGGTCTGATGGAAGAGGGTTCGTTCATGCTGTCGTCCATCCTCAGGAAGGAGGTCCGGGACGCGGAGGGAAGGGAGGTGGGCCACCTGGAGGACCTGGCCTTCGATCTCTCCTCCAGCCCCCCCGTGGCCACCCACCTGGCGGTGCACCTGGATTGGACGGACCGCATCGGTAACCTGCTGCTGCCCCGTCCCGTGGAGGAGATCGTCCTCCTTCTCCCCTGGTCGGAGCTGGAAACCATCAGGGAAGAAGCCCTGTATCTCCGGCACACCCACCCACACTTCGAGGTGGTCTCCTGCGAGGGGAAGGTCCTGGCGCGGCGGGACATCCTGAACAAGCAGCTCATCGACGAGGAGGGAAACCGGCTGCACCGCGTGGACGCCGTCATCCTGAAACGCGAAGGCATCCTGCTCTTTCTGGAAGGGCTGCAGGTGGGGATGGAATGGTTCCCCACCGGGAAGAGGGTCCAGAAGCTGGTGCAACGACTGAGAAGGCGCTACCGCCGCGCGGGCGAGGTCAACGTCATCCCCTACGAGGCCATCCTCCGCATAGACGACGAAGCCATCGTCATCGGGATCAGGTCTTGAATTTTGATACCCCTGGGGGTATATGCGGCCTTACAACACCAGCTCCAGCTGATCTTTTCCCCGGATCCGCGAGCGGGAATGCCGCCCGATCCCTCCCGGAACCGAGTTATGCATTGATTATCCGGCTTCCCATGTGTTAAATTCTTCTCGGAAATGGATTCCTGGATAAAACTGTTCGGTCGGTAACACAACACATAAATTGTCATCCGAGCGCGTCCTGCATTCCGACTCGACGGGGGATAGTCGGCAAGAAAAAAAGGGGGGTACCGATGGGGGACTTGACTCGCAGGCCCAAACGTCTCTCGCTTCTTTTAAAGTCCGGGGTAGGCCCTTTGGTCATTTTACTCCTCACCTTCTTTCTCCCCCTGCCCGGAGCCGCCTGGGCCGGAACCGGGCCGGCCGCGAACCATCGCCCAGTGGCCTCCATCAGCGCCCCCGGGGAGGTGGTCAGGGGAGAACGGGTGGAGCTGGACGGTACGGGAAGCCGGGACCCGGAGGGCGACGCGCTGACCTACCAATGGGTCCTGGCCGCCAAACCCTCGGGCAGCGCGGCGGAGTTGAGCGACCCCACCTCCCCTAGAACGTGGTTCACGGCGGACGTGGAGGGTGTGTACCGGGTCAGGCTGAGGGTGAGCGACGGGTCGCGTACCAGCCGTCCGGCGGTGGCGCGGATACGGGTGGTCTACGGCCGCCTAAGCAACCCCGTCTCCTCCGACGAATATCGGCCGGTGGCCCGGCTTGGAAACTCCTACCTGGCGGAAAACGAGGCGGGCAAGAGACTTCTTTTCCTGGAGGGGGACGCCTATCAGAGAGGATATGCCACCGGCAAGCTGTGTCCCCGCTCCGTCTACCGTATAACCCACGACTTCATTTTCAACCTCATCGGCGAGATGCTGCCCACGGTGGGTATCAACCTCGATCCCCAGACCGTCCAGAACCTGGTGCGCTTCCTCTGGCCCCTCCTCCAGCTCATCGTCACCGCCAACATGGATGCCGTCCCCCCGGAATTCCTGGATGAGATGCGTGGGATGGCCGACGCCTGCCGGGAGGAGGGTTACGACGTCTCCTTCCAGGATGTCCTCACCCTAAACCTGGGGTTCGACGTCCTGGAAAGCGTCTTCGTGGGGTTCGCCGCCCTGTTCTGCAACGAGTTCGCCGTGTCGGGAAGGGCCACTCCAAACGGCACGACCTTCCATGGACGCGATTTCATGTTCCCCACCGGGGGAGGCGTCTTCTCCGACGAGGCATTGCTCATCGTGCACAAGCCAGAAAGCGGCTATCCCTTCATCGCCTCCGCGGCCCCGGGGTTCGTGGGGGTGCCGACGGCCCTCAACTCCCGCGGGGTGAGCTGCGGCATGGACATGGTGGCCTCCGTTCTCTTCCGGCCCATCATCACCGGCGAGGGAGCCCTGCTCCTCTGCCGCAAGGCGGTGCAGTACGGGGGGTCCCTGGAAGAGGCCGTGGCCCTCATACGGGACTCCGACCGGGCCGTCCCCTGGCTGTACATGATCACCGACGGCCGGAGCGGGCAAGCCGTGGTGCTGGAAACCACCGCCAGCAGCCTGGCTCCCCCGGAAGACCTCTTCAAGTCCTACCTCGCGAGGTTCTTCTCCGGGCTCCTGCAGGCCCTCTTCCCCTGGCTCTCCCAGGAGGGGGCGGGTTCCGTAGCCGCGACGCCCGGTGTTCCCGGCTCACTCCCGGGCCTGACCGACACGGGCCTGCAGGCCATACTCGAGGGAGATGACGTTCTAGACCAGCGGGGAGTCATGGTCAGGGACATGGCCTACACCGACCCGCAGGGGCTGGTGGACCTCGTCCGCTGGATGGTAGAAAGCGGCAATTCCACCGTGGAGCAAGTCCTACCTCTGCAGGAAGAGAGCTACCCGGACCTGGTGGCCATGACCAACCACTACATCCTTCCCTGGAAGGCCATCACCTATCCCTCCCTGCGCCCGCAGAAGTACGATTCCATCTGGCGGTACCGGACCATGCTGGAGCTGCTGCTGGAGGGATATGGCAGGATCGACGTGCCGAGGGCTATGTGGATAATCGACTTCCTCAACCCGGCGCGTTGCGACTACTACGGGACGGACACCACCCAGTCGGTGAAGGGCCACCACGTGCTCATGGACAACGCGGACCACGAGATGTGGTCCCTGCACGGACATTACGACCAGCCCTGGGCCCACGCCGACCTGGACGACTTCCTGAAATAACGCCGGATCGCCACGGCGGATCCCTGTTGGGCCGGCATTTTCCACAGGCGCCTTTTATCACACCCTGGGCCTGGAGGAGAAATGTCCGCGTCGAAGAGGCGAAAGGTAGACCGTTTTCCCAGCCTTGCCGGCCTTCGGAGGAAGGGTTGCCTGAACTCATCTTCTACAGTTGCATTTCCAAAATACCAGGTAGATGGGCATTTTTGGGCA
>JASEFK010000004.1:267483-276067 GCA_030019255.1 Actinomycetota bacterium | reverse complement strand
CCTTGCCCTGCGCGTGGAATTCGGAAGCCGTGAAAAAAATAGCTTTGGAACGAGTAAGGGAAGGGCCTCGGGTTGAGCGAAGAAAGTTACGAATTGGGCGAGGAAAGATATTAAATATGTTAATATATATTATAATATTATTTTTGGGTTGAATGTTACCGGGTCCTATGGGGGGCACGGGACTGGGTCCCCCGCGGGCTGCAAACCCGTTGGCCGGCCGTGAAAAAGCCGGGGTGGGTTCGATTCCCACTGCCCCCCTCCAGCTCCGCCGCTGAGCCCATATCATGTTCTCCTCCCCTTCCTCTTCACACCATGGAGGCAATCCATTCGAGGGACATCCCACCATGGGATACGTCAATTTCGAGGGAAATTTTTTCTGGGACACAACCCATTCCGGGAGGGAACCAAGACAGGCCAAATCCTTCTTCCTCACATTTATGGTGTGCTTCGCAGGCAGGAACGTCCATCTCCAGGGAGGAACTCGGGTTAGGATAAACACCCTTTCCTCCATGGTGGTGATGCCCTGCAGGTAGAAACATCTATCTCGAGGGAGAACCGGGTTAGGATAAACCCTTAACGAAATTTCCGACTCTTTTTTCTCGACCTCCCGCATATTCTCGCCCTCATCCTCTTGGGCGTCGTGGAGTTTCCATTCCTTGCCCGAGGAATCGGGTGGCTTTTACCGGCCCTTCGCCTTTGCTGGAAAGGTTGGCGGCCGCTTACGCGAGGCGTGGGCACTCGAACCAAAACGGTATACCGAAACAGGGATCTAACCCGTTGCGCGGATGCGGCTCGGATGAAAGAGCCCCGCCGGAATCGGCGGGACCCTTTCCGCTCCATGCATCGGCTCATTCCCTTAGGCAGATCGACCCTACGCTCCGCCACCTCCGCCCGAGGTTAATACTCCGCGTTTCGCATTCATGCTCAGGGGTTGAAGGTATATCCTGACAAGGTATCCCCCGCGGGCAGGGAACCACCGTAGAGGCTGTAGATGGGCCGCTCGGCGATGATCGGTCGGTCGCTCATGACCTCCACGGAGACGTCGTGCCCCGCGCCCACGATGTCGTTAACCTTCACGGTCACCCGGGTTCCCGGTGGTACGGGGACGGCGCGCAGGAGCTGTGAGGAATCTTCCAGCATAAAGCGCAGGGATACCCGCGCCTCCTCCTCCCCGGGGTTCATGAGGCAAAGGTATTCCTCGAAGCCGGTCCTGGTGCAACCTTCAGCGAAGTACCAGGAGGAGCCGGCCTTGTTCACCCCCATGGCGTTGGAGCCCTCGTCTATGGAGGATGCGTAAAGGAAGTACATGGGCCTCTCCACTACGATGGGCAGGTCGGACCTCACGCAGGTGGAGACGTCGTGCTGTCGGGCCACGTCGTTGTTCACGTTGACCGTGAAGCGGGAGCGCGGCCTCAGTTGGTATTCCCTCTCAATGCGACCCCCGTCCTCCATGACGTAGGTTATCCTCGCCTTGGCCTCCTGGTCGTTGGGGTTCATGAGGCATATCCACTGGTTGAACCCGGTACGGGTGCACCCTTCGGCGAAGTACCATTCCGTCTCCGGGCGCCCGGCGCCCATGACGTTGTGCCCGCCATCCCACATCCCCTGGTAGAGGAAGTACACCGGGCGCTCGGCCACCACGGGAACGCTGGAGGTGACCTGCATGGACACGTCGTGCCCCTCCCCCACTTCACGGTCCACCATCACCGTCCCCCGGCTCCAAGGGGGCACCCGGTAGACCCGGCCCAGATAGGCCCCGTTTTCCAGCATGTACTCCACCTGCACCACCGCTTCCTGCTCCCCGGGGTTCTGCAGGCACAGCCAGGTGTCGAAGCCGGGGCGGGTGCAGCCCTCGGCGAAATACCACTCCCGGCGCGGGAAGTGGGCCCCCTGGGCGGTGTGCCCGCCCCGCAGGGGGTTGCCGTCCTGCCCCCGGTAGGTGAAATACATGGGCCTCTCGGAGACGATGGGGCGGTTGGAGGTCACCTGGATGGAGACGTCCTTTCCCGTGCCCACCACGCCGTTAACGTAGATGGTGTAACGGGAGTGAGCCGCCACCAGGTAGGTCTGGGCCGGGGCCGCGCCCTGCCCTTCCCCCAGCTGGTAGTTGATGCTCACCACCGCCGGCTCGTCCCCGGGGTTCTGCAGGCACAGCCAGGTGTCGAAGCCCTCCCGGGTGCAGCCCTCGGCGAAGTGGTTGGTCTGGCTGATGTTGTTGCCCACGAAGACGGTGACCTCGCTCGCGGCCTCCGGCTGGAAGCGATTCCCGGCGGCATCCCAGACCTCCACCCGCAGGGTGTGGTACCCGTTCTTTACCGTGGAGGTATCCCAGGAGACCGCCCAGGGAGGCTCGGCGCGCTCACCGATCCTCTTTCCGTCCACGAAGAAGGCCGCCCGGGATACCAGCAGGTTGTCTCCCACTTCGGCCTTCACCGGGACTATGCCCCGCACCCAGTCCTGCCCCCGGGGCTCGAGGATGCTCGCCGTGGGGGGCGTGACGTCGCGGTAGAAGTCGACCGGCTGGGGACGGAAGGTACGCCCGGCCCGGTCCCTTATTTCCAGCTGCAGGGTATGGCGCCCCTCGGAAAGCCCGGCGAGGTCCAGGGTGGCGCGAGTCTCGGAGGTGGTTTTCACCACGTTTCCGTCCACCAGCCAGGTGAGGGAGGCCACCCCCGACACGGCGTCCTGGCAGGAGGCCTCCACCTCCATAAGATCCCGGAAATAGGCACCGTTGGGGGGAGCGATTATGGAGCCCACCGGGTCAGTGTAGTCCGCCCGGTAGGCATATTCCATGACCGGCGAGGCGTTGCCCGCCCGGTCCTCGACGTAATAACGGATGACGTGTTCTCCCTCCGGGAGGTCGAAGGGCTGGGAGAAGACCGTCCAGGTAGGCGTGTCGTCAAGGCGGTAGAGCGCGCGCTTAATGCTGGAGAGGTTGTCCGAGCCGCCGACCGCGGGTCCGGTGCCCGGCCGCTCCCGGTACCAGCCGTTGTCCCCGTCGGGCGGGGATATGGAAAGCTCCGCGGTGGGCGGGGTGCGGTCCACGCACACGTTCCCGTATATGTTCTCCGAGGTGCGCATGGCGGTGTCCGTCACCACCACCTTGAGGTCGTACCGGCCCTCGGGGACGCTCCCACCGGGGAAGGTCATCTCCCAGGGGGCGTCCGGGTCCCTCTTTCCGCCCGGCCATTCCAGCCATTCCCCGCTTCCCGCCGGCCGGTAGTAGAAATCGGCGTGCAGGATGCCGCGGTCATAACGCTCCGATTGGGGAGCCAGAAGCCACTCGGCGGTGCGGTCGAATTCGTCGAAGGCCTGCGCCCGGACGGCGAAATCGGAATTGTGGTAGGCTCCGGGGTTCTCCAGGGACACGGTGGGATCCGCGTCATCCTCGCGCTTGGTCATGATCACCGCGCGGGGTCCCGTTCCTGCCGCCGCTGCGTAGAAGCGCTCCCCATCCGAGCAGCAGTCGATGCATCCCGGGTGGTCGTAAGGCATGTTGAGGTAGAAGAGGTCGTCGATGTGTTTCCATGAGTTAAATTCTCCACTGTGTGTATTTACTAGTCCACCTCCCTCCAACCCAACAGATCCACCAGATTGCCTAAAAACTACAAAGGTACCTTTTGTTTGTGAAGTTATTTGCGGATAAGAATAATGTGCAGAAAAATAACCTATTTCTACTCCCTTCTCCCAAACTCCATTATAAAAACGGGAATAACGAATCCTATGATTTCCGCTTTCCAAGTGCTTCCCATCGGCGGCCACCATGGCCCGCCGGTCGACGCCGTCCCTCCATACCGCCACCTCGGGCCAGGAGAGGTCCACGCCCCCCTCGGTGGGAATTATCTCGTAACCCCTCCAGGAGAGGCCGGCGTCCTCGGTCAAGGCCTGCCATACCGGGTTGGGAGGGCCCGACTGGCGCACGTAATAGATGCTGGCGTTAAGCTCCCCGCTGCTCTCCAGGCAGGGCTGGGTGGCGGGGACGCCGTCATCCGCCCCCGAGGCGCAGGACACGGAGAGGGGGGTGAGCTCGAGGTCGAAGCGCCGGTAGAAGACCTCGTTGCGCCCCGTGTAGTCGGAGACGTAGGCGGCGTGGAGGACGTTTCCGGACAGGGCCAGGTGGGCCTCGTAGTTGTGCCATCCCGGGGAGGAGTCCATCCAGGTGCGCCAGGTTTTCCCCCGGTCGGTGGAGAGGGCCAGGACCAAGGCCCACCTGTTACCTACCAGCTCCTTCCAGGAGAGGGCCAGGCACCCGCCTTGGGCCTCCAGGTATGCGTCGCAGGCCGGGCGGGAGGGGTCCAGGTCCATCTTCCTCACCCTCTCCCAGCGCAGGGAGGATCGGTCCGCAGCGCGGTAGAGCCACACGTCCGCCCCATCGTCCGCCGCCAGGTAGAGGTAGTCCCCGTCCCAGGCCAGCTGCACGTGGCGGGGGTTGGGGAGGTCGATTACCGCCTCCGCCGACCACCCCCGGTACCCGTCCCCGGGGCCGGGGTAGGAGACCGCCACCCGGCGTACGGGAAGGAAGGGCAGGAGGACCAGGCAGGCCAGGACCGGGAAGGCCGAGAGGAGCCGTCTCGCCTTTGACTTCATCCCGCGCACCCCCCTGGCACGACTCAGGGAACGTAGGGGGCTTCCGCTTCCGTGTAGCCCAGGGACTGGCTGCCCCCGGTAATGCCGCCCGGGTAGTGGAAGTACATGGCCCGCTCGCAGATGATGGTGGCCTCGTTGGCCCAGCTGCCCACCACCACGGAGACGTCCCCCTCGTAGTTGTACTTCTCCTTGAGGATGTGCTTGACGTTTACCGAGGCCCGCTGGCCGGGCTCGAGTTGGAGATAATTAAAACCTATCATTCCATTGGGGCCGTAATATCCCAGGGTGATAAAAGCCACCTTTCCCGTTCCTCCAACGTCCGGATGTGGATTGAAGATGAGGATGTACTCCTCGAAGCCGGGGCCGGTATATCCCTCCGGGAAGTACCAGGTCCGGGAGCCCACCCCCTCCGTTCCGTAGGCCCGCGCCCGCTCCCCCCGGAAGAGCCCGGCCAGGCAGAGGACGCCCAGGATGCTTCCCGCAAGCAGGAGGCAGGAGAGCGCTCCGGCCAGGATCACCTTGCGTGGTTCGATGACCACGATCTTCATCTGAGACCTCCTTCCTTTTCCGTGGACTCCCTGAAAGGACGAGCGTCCTCCTTCACCGGGCGTCCCCGTTCATCTCTTTCCCGTCTATCTCCATCGAGACCTATGCCCATCAGCGCGGCTTAGGAAATGGAAAGGTTTCCGCCGACCAGCCCCGGTAGCCCTCCCCGGGGAGTCGGGTAGGAAAAGGTCCCCCTCTGACCCCGGAGGGGCCAGAAGAGGAGAGTTGACAGGGCCACCCATATCCCTCCTTATCCCCTTTATCAAAAGTTGCCATTTAAGATGCAGGAAACAGGGCGTGACAAGGCTGGGGCCGGAAAGAAGAGCGACATCTCCTCAAACTTCTCGCCATGGGGCACCCCCGGAACGACTCAGGGAACGTAGGGGGCTTCCGCTTCCGTGTAGCCCAGGGACTGGCTGCCCCCGGTGATGCCGCCCGGGTAGTGGAAGTACATGGCCCGCTCGCAGATGATGGTGGCCTCGTTGTCCCAGCTGCCCACCACCACGGAGACGTCCCCCTCGTAGTTGTACTTCTCCTTGAGGATGTGCTTGACGTTTACCGAGGCTCGCTGGCCGGGCTCGAGTTGGAGATAATTAAAACCTATCATTCCATTGGGGCCGTAATATCCCAGGGTGATAAAAGCCACCTTTCCCGTTCCTCCAACGTCCGGATGTGGATTGAAGATGAGGATGTACTCCTCGAAGCCGGGGCCGGTATATCCCTCCGGGAAGTACCAGGTCCGGGAGCCCACCCCCTCCGTTCCGTAGGCCCGCGCCCGCTCCCCCCGGAAGAGCCCGGCCAGGCAGAGGACGCCCAGGATGCTTCCCGCCAAAAGCAGGCAGGAGAGCACCCCGGCCAGGATCACCTTCCGGGGCTCGACCACCACCACCTTCATCTTGAGACCTCCTTCCTCCGGGGAAACGTACCTCCGGAAAACCTCCGTTGGAAACGCTTCCGCTTCGCATCCACAAACCCATCTATCTCGCTTAACGCCCGTTCGGTACTCCGGTCATGCTCAACCGCGTTCCGCGAGGCCTCACCCAACCGGAGGGCTACCAGGAAATATTTACCAAGCAATCGCCTCCGCCTCGTTGACCACGCACCCACGGCTTCGCCGTCGGCGCAACAAGGCTTCCTCTCCGTATCAATCCCGCCTCTTTTCCCGCCGCTTACGAAAGCTCAGTACAGGGTCACGTAATGGGTGACGCTGGCCATGTTGCCCCCGTCGTCGGTGACCGTGAGGGTCACCGCTATCCTGGCGGGTATGAGATTGCTCTCGAAGACCTGGTAAAAGGCCTTTGCTCCACCCCCGCAGCTCCACTGGTAGGAGACGATGTGCCCGTCGGGGTCGTAACTGCCCGAGGCGTCGAGGTACACGCGCAGGGGAGACTGCCCCTCCGACGGGGTGACGGTGAAGCAGGCTACCGGGCGCTGGGGGCTCACCGGGCCCTCGCCGCCGTTCGCCTTTTCCCCGAGTGGGGGTTCCGCCCCCTTCACCACCGGGGCGCTGCCCTGTGCCGGGATCACCGGTGTGCCTTCCTCGCCCGCCGTCATCCCGCCCTCCTCCGTTACCTCCACTCCACCGCGGCCCTCCGCTTCCGCCGGACCCCTCCGGGCCTCCTGGAGCGCGAAGAGGGCCCTCCCGCCCCCGGCCTCCGAGGCTCCCCATCCCAGGACGGGATCCATGCTCTCGCCCTCCCTGGCCGCCACGAAATAGATGGGCAGGGAGAGAAGCAGTCCGATGCAGGCCACCAGCGCCGCCACCCGGAACGCCCTCGCCATTGCGCCCCGCCGGGAACGGGAAAAC
Source organism: Actinomycetota bacterium (assembly GCA_030019255.1). NCBI lineage: Bacteria > Bacillati > Actinomycetota > Actinomycetota bacterium. Next base: position 269,127 of record JASEFK010000004.1, on the reverse strand, counting down.
CGTCCGGCCCGTTCAACCCCGGAGTGAACCACACCGCTCGTCTCCCCTCGCGCAGAACTCCCCCCTCCGGCGACCTCCATCCACCCCGAGTCAGCGACAAAGCGGTCTTTCTCCCCCGCGGCCTCCGGCTCCCGCTTTACGGCACGTGTCCCGGCACCCACACCCGGCTCGGGGAAATCCTCGAAGGGGCCCTCGTGACCCGCCAATCCGGAATGCGCAAACCGTCCCCCCGCCGAGTCCTCCACCTCCGGCGCCGGCAACTTCACAGCCGAGGGGCACGAGGCTTCCCTTCCAGGTTCTTCCTCCACCCTGGAATCCTCGCCCGAGGATTTGCTCCGCCGCTTCCTCAGCGCCGACCTCAAGCGGCCTTCGGCCCCCTCCTCGCGGGACCGCGCCTCGACGAGCGCCCTTTCCAAATCCTGCCGGAGGGAAACCATCGCCCCGACCATTCCCCCATCAGGCGCGCCCGTCCCCTGCCCGGCAACCTCCTCGCAGGCCCGGGCCAGCCCCAGGATGGCTCGCCCCAGTGGCGAGGCATCCCCGTCCGCCGCCGAAGCGTGGAGCCTCCCGGCCAGTTTTCCGAGGGCGTAAAGGTCCGCCTCCGGTCCCGGCAACCCGCCGTCCATGAGGGCAGGATGCAAATAGGAGAAATCGGGCGCGCTTACCATTTCCAGGAAGGAATGGAAGAATTCCGCCCGCAGGGCGGGGTCCTTCAGGGTCACCGACCGGCGCGGGAGGTAGAAGATATTGCGGGGCTCGAGGAAGAGGTGGAGGAAGCCGGCCCGGTGCAGGCCCTCGAGGGCCGAGAGCACCCCCCTCAAGATATGGATCACCTCCTCGCAGGTCAGGAAAGGCCTCATGCGCAGGTAGTTCTCCAGGGAGGGCTCCCCGAGCTCCGGGAAAGCCAGGTAGTATCCCTCTTCCCCGTCCAGCAGCCCGCCCTCCAGGGGAAGCAGAACCCCCTGGGCACCGCTTTCCGCGAGGAGGTTGGCGGCCTTCAGGTATTCCAGGCCCAGGATGCCCAGCCGGTCGCTGACCTTGACCACCAGGCGGCGGCCGTCGAGGATGTCTTCAACGATGTGGGTGAAGGCAAGACCGTTGCTCCCCCGGGTCTTGAGAAGGGAGAACCTCTCGGCGATTATCTCTCCGCCCATGTGCCCCCTAACCCCAGAGTCTACCGTTTCCGTTCCCACAAGGCGCAAGCAAACCAATATTAGCGGAGAGCATAGAAGTTGTCAAGATATATATGTTGGATAACTTATAAATATCCAGGCTTGGCTCAAGGCGAGGTTTTCTTATTATACAACAACATAATTACCATAGAAGTTTATTTCTTGCTGCTGTTTTGAACCGGGGAAACCTCACCCAAGTTTGATCTTATTTCCACCCGTATTCCGGTGAGGCTCTTTTCCTCTCGTGGAGGCATCCCCCGAACCCGTTAAAACCTTGCAAGAACCCCGCATGAGTGGGATTCAACTCCAGGACATCGTGCGCCGAGCACGTCACCGGAGAGGTTGTTGAAGTGAAACACGGCGGCAAAGTCCAGGCCTTGAGCCACGCATACGCACGCTGCGTCAAAGCCTCAGAGGGGGAAGGGTTCGAAGCGGTCGGCGGAGGCCTTGCACACCGGGCAGACCTGGGGAG